>DATHLW010000392.1:0-9596 GCA_035487675.1 Mucilaginibacter sp.
GTAACCGGGCATATACCATTAAATAAAGTTGCCGAAACGATTACTGTAGAAAAGATACTGGCTAAGCTCAGGCTGATGGATGCCAGTTTGCAACAGGATTTCTGGATACGCAAGCCACGCATCGCTGTTTTGGGGCTGAACCCTCATGCCGGTGATAACGGGTTGATAGGAACCGAAGAGAAAGGTATTATTATACCCGCCATTGAGGAAGCGCGTTCAAATGATATACTGGCATTTGGCCCGTATTCGGCTGATGGCTTTTTTGCCAATGGTACTTATATGCAATTTGATGCTGTTTTGGCCATGTACCACGACCAGGGGCTGATCCCTTTTAAACAGATCTCGTTTGAATCAGGTGTTAACTTTACCGCGGGCCTTAATTTTGTCCGCACCTCACCCGACCACGGAACGGCCTATGATATAGCGGGAAAAAACCAAGCTTCTGAAATTTCATTCCGCGAAGCTATATTTACAGCCCTTCATATTGTAAAGCACCGCAGGGAGATGGCGGTTCTTAACGAAAATCCTCTCATTATTTCAAAACTTAGCAGGGACAGGGATTAATTGCTTGCTGGCGATCTTTTGAGAATATAACTCAGTACGAAATACTGTTCATTTTGTCATGTAAAATCGGGCTGAATACGTCCAATTACCTATATTGAAATTTTTTTTCCACATTTAGGATTTTTCCCTACATTTGCGGGCTAATTGTCGCTCATTGAAATCGCTTAAAACATATTCGATTCCTTTTACCGGCCTGAAACTGGGGAAGCACTTTTTTGATTATGTGATCACAAATGAATTTTTTGACGAGCGCGAATATTCGCTGGTTAAGAAAGCTGACCTGAAATGTGAGGTTGAACTGGAGAAGCAGGAAACCATGCTGATACTTAGTTTCCATATTCATGGAACTATTGGTATGGCATGTGATAAGTGCCTTGCGGAATATCCGCAGCCTGTGGATATTCACGAACAGCAGATCGCTAAATTCAGTGAAGAGGAAATTGATGAAGACGAGGAGATCATCAACCTGACAAAAAATGATCACGAGATCAATATTGCAGGTTTGATCTATGAATATGTAAATGTTGCCGCTCCTTTTATTGCTGTTTGCAGCGATGAAGGAAACATGCCTTATTGCGATAAGGAGATGATCGAACGTTTAAATCAACTTTCGGGAACGAGCGGGCAAGATGACAAAACGGATCCAAGGTGGGACGTTTTGAAAAAAATTAAATGATATAATTTAGGAAGTTATGCCACATCCAAAACGGAAATTCTCAAAATCAAGGACAGCAAAGCGTAGGACACACTACAAAGCCGAAGCGCCTACTTTAACAACTTGTCAAGCAACCGGTGCAGTACATTTACCTCACAGAGCTTACACTGTTGACGGAAACTTATACTACAACGGCAAAGTCCTTATCGAAAACACCGCAACAGCCTAAGTTTAATTTTCTAATATGAAGATTGGCTTAGATATTATGGGCGGCGATTTTGCTCCAAAGGCAGCCGTTTTAGGAGCAATTGCAGCTTATAAGGCTTTGTCGGACAACCAGAAATTGGTGCTCATCGGCGACAAGGAAATCGCTCTGTCCATTCTTCATGAAAATAGCTTTAGCCCGGATCATTTCGAGTTTGTACACACAACCGAGGTGATCGGTATGGGCGAACACCCAACAAAAGCAGTTGTTCAAAAACCTGACTCAAGCATCAGCGTAGGTTTCCGCCTGCTTAAAGATGGCGCGATACAAGCGTTCTCATCTGCAGGGAATACCGGGGCAATGCTGGTCGGTTCTATGTTCAGTGTAAAAGCCATACCGGGCGTATCCCGTCCTGCAATGACAACCATAGTACCCAAACTGAAAGGCGGTTTGGGTATTTTGTTAGATGTGGGTGCCAATGCTGATTGCAAAGCAGAAAACCTGTTGCAATTTGGTATACTGGGGAGCTTGTTTGCCCAATCGGTTTATAACATGCCAAACCCAAGGGTAGCTTTGGTAAACATTGGTGAGGAAGAAGAAAAAGGCAATATCCTTTGCCAGGCAACCTATCCATTAATGAAGGAAAGCACTCAGTTTAACTTTATTGGTAACATAGAAGGCCGCGACTTTTTTAATGAAAGCGCAGATGTATATGTTGCTGATGGTTTTACCGGGAACGTAGTACTAAAAATGGCTGAATCATTTTATGTACTTGGGCTGAAATTAGGGCTTAAGAATGAATTTTTCGATCGGTTTAACTACGAGCAATATGGCGGGAGCCCTATTCTTGGTGTAAACGCATCCGTGGTGGTGGGACATGGGATATCAAATCCCGAAGCGATCAAAAACATGGTACTCTTATCAAGAGACATGGTGGAAAGCGACCTTATAAATAAAATAAAACACGCATTTCAGTAAATTTATATATAGATGAATAAAATTCATGCTGCTATTACTGCTGTGAATGGATATGTTCCGGATTATGTTTTAACTAACCATGAACTGGAAACAATGGTAGAGACGAACGACGAATGGATTACTACCAGGACCGGCATAAAAGAGCGCAGAATATTAAAAGGTGAAGGCCTTGCAACCTCCGATATGGCAGTACCTGCTGTTGAAGGGTTATTGAAAAAAAGAGGGATCAGTGCAGAAGAGATAGAATTGATCATATTTTGTACTACTACGCCCGATATGCCATTTCCGGCTACGGCGAATATACTGGCTGATAAGATTGGCGCTAAAAATGCCTGGGGTTATGACCTGCAGGCCGCCTGTTCCGGATTTCTTTTCGGATTGGCAACAGGCGCGCAGTTTATCGAAAGCGGAAAACATACTAAAGTGCTGGTAGTAGGCGGCGATAAAATGTCAGCTATTGTAAACTACCATGACCGCGCTACCTGCATTATTTTTGGAGATGGTTGCGGCGCAGCTTTGCTTGAACCTGATACCGAAGGCTATGGTATAATGGATTCGATACTGAAAAGTGATGGTGCCGGACGTGCTTTTCTTCATCAAAAAGCCGGTGGTTCATTAAAACCTGCTTCGCACGAGACTATTGATGCGATGGAACATTTTGCCTATCAGGAAGGACAAGCGGTGTTCAAGTTCGCTGTAACCAATATGGCTGATGTAGCAGCTGAGGTAATGGAGCGCAACGATCTTAAAGCCGATGATATTGCCTGGCTTGTTCCGCACCAGGCTAATAAACGCATTATTGATGCCACTGCAAACCGTACCGGTGTAAGTGCCGATAAAGTGATCATCAATATTGAGCGCTACGGCAATACTACAAACGGGACCATTCCACTTTGCTTATGGGAGTGGGAGAGTAAATTCAAAAAAGGCGATAACCTGATACTTGCTGCCTTTGGTGGCGGCTTTACCTGGGGCTCGATCTATTTAAAATGGGCCTATTAATTTTAGGAACTTTTTTTATTTAATTTGTTATAACTTAGATATATTCTTTTATCCAAAACCAATTCATTCCACAATATGGATATCAAACAAATTCAGGACCTTATTCGCTTTGTTTCAAAGTCGGGGGTAAATGAAGTTTCAATTGAACAGAAAGATTTCAAGATTACAATAAAAACCAACCAGGCGCCAACTTATGTAACTGCTACATTACCGGGTGCTGAAAGTGCTCCGGCGATTGCTGCACCCGCTGCCGCAGTAGTAGCACATGCACCAGCTGCAGAAGCTGCGCCCGCTGCTGATACTTCAAAATTCATTACTGTGAGATCACCGATGATCGGTACTTTCTATCGTTCATCATCTCCTGAAAAACCATTGTTTGTCAACGTAGGCGACGAAATTAAACCAGGTACTGTGATTTGCATTATTGAGGCAATGAAATTGTTTAATGAGATCGAATCAGAAGTCTCAGGCCGTGTTGTGAAAATATTGGTTGATAACGCATCACCTGTTGAATACGACCAGCCATTGTTTTTGGTTGAACCAATTTAATATGCAAATGTGCAAATGAGAAAATGTGCTAATGGTTATCCCATTTCCACATTCATAATCTGCACATCCGCACATCTGTAATCTGCACATTAAAATTATGTTTAAGAAAATATTAATAGCTAACCGTGGTGAAATTGCCCTTCGCATTATCCGTACTTGTAAGGAAATGGGCATCAAAACCGTAGCTGTATATTCTACCGTCGACAGGGACAGCCTGCATGTACGTTTTGCTGATGAAGCCGTATGTATAGGGCCACCTGCCAGCCGCGACTCCTATTTAAATATCCCCAACCTGATATCAGCTGCCGAACTGACCAATGCCGATGCAATACATCCCGGCTATGGTTTCTTGTCAGAAAATGCCAAATTTTCGGCAATTTGTGCGGAATATGGTATCAAGTTTATAGGTGCTACTGCCGACCAGATCAATGCGATGGGTGATAAAGCATCAGCCAAAGCGACTATGAAGAAAGCCGGTGTACCGACTATACCAGGTTCTGAAGGATTGTTGCAGGATGTGAAAGAAGGTATTGCCGTCGCCAATAAAATTGGATACCCCGTAATATTAAAAGCTACTGCAGGTGGCGGTGGCCGCGGAATGCGCCTGGTTTGGAAGGATGAAGAATTTGAACCGGCCTGGGATTCAGCACGCGCTGAATCTGCTGCAGCTTTTGGCAATGATGGTATCTATTTAGAGAAATACGTAGAAGATCCGCGCCACATCGAGATACAGGTAGTGGGCGACCAGTATGGTAAAGTTTGCCACCTGTCAGAACGTGATTGTTCTATACAGCGCCGTCACCAAAAACTAGTTGAAGAGTCGCCATCCCCATTCATGACAGAAAAACTGCGCAAGAAAATGGGTGATGCAGCAATAAAAGGTGCTAAAGCGGTAAAGTATGAAGGTGCCGGAACCATCGAATTTTTGGTTGACAAACACCGCAACTTCTATTTTATGGAGATGAACACCCGCATTCAGGTAGAACACCCGGTTACCGAAGAGGTGATCAACTTCGACCTGATAAAGGAACAGATCAAAGTTGCTGCCGGTATTCCGATCTCAGGTAAAAACTACGAGCCGACGATGCATGCTATCGAGTGCCGTATAAATGCGGAAGATCCATTCAATAACTTCCGCCCTGCACCGGGTAAGATCACCAACTTTCATTCTCCGGGTGGGCATGGTGTTCGTATCGATACCCACGTGTATTCAGGCTATGTGATACCGCCGAACTACGATTCGATGATAGCTAAAGTGATCTGCGTGGCCCAAACCCGCGATGAAGCTTTAAGTACCATGGAACGTGCACTGAGCGAATTTGTAATTGAAGGAATTAAAACTACCATACCTTTCCATTTAAAATTATTGCAGGACCCTAACTTCAGGGCGGGTAATTTTACAACCAAGTTTATGGAAACTTTCGAATTCACCAAATAAACAATCTGCAACAAGAAATTAAATCGTAAATAGCATTCTGAATAGCAGAATGCTATTTTTGTACCGCAATGAGCAAAACTAGTGATAAGATAATTAAAGCGATCAAGGATAAAGGACAAAGCCTTGAAGGTGAAATGTCCTTTTTTGACCATTTGGAAGCGTTAAGATGGCACCTGATACGATCAGCCCTGGCCATCGTCGTATTCACTATCCTGGTTTTTGCATTTTACAGCTGGATCTATGATAATATTATCATGGCGCCAAGTAAGTCTAACTTCTGGACATTCCGGATGATGTGTGATCTCGGAAAATTTCTTCACCGGGACATGTGTCCAAGCAAGATCAATATCCAATTAATCAACACAGAGATGGCGGGGCAATTTACCCTGCAGATTGACTCTTCATTGATGATCGGTTTGGTGTTGGGCATACCATATTTGTTGTATGAGCTATGGCTGTTTATTAAACCTGCCCTGCACGAAAAGGAAAAGAAAGCCGCAAGCGGGTTTGTTTTCTACGCTTCAATTTTATTTATGTGCGGCGTAATGTTTGGTTACTTTGTGATCACCCCAATATCTCTTAACTTCCTGGCAGGTTATACGGTAAGCGCAAGTATTCAGAATTTATTTTCTATCGATTCTTATATATCATCTGTTTCCACACTAACTATTGCTACAGGTTTGGTTTTTGAATTGCCTATCCTGGTTTATATCCTCGCAAATTTGGGTATCCTGACGCCTAAGTTTATGAAGGAAACCCGCCGTTATGCGATTGTGATCATCCTGATCGTAGCAGCAGTGGTAACACCTACACCCGACATGCTGACCATGACTGTTGTTGCTATTCCATTATATTTACTATATGAATTGAGTATAGGCGTGGCCGGGGCTGTTCAAAAGAGAAAGAAAAAACGTGAAGAAGAGGCAGATGCTTCATAATGGGTAAAAGCTTTCTAACAAAATCTTTACCTTCGCTGCTTAAATTTTATAATAGATTTGAGTGATGAATAACACCCTGAAGATTGCTATTGGCGCTGACCATGCCGGGTTTGATTACAAGGAAGCAATAGCCAAATGGTTAAATGCAGATAACCTAAAAGATTTTGGCACCTACTCATCAGCCTCAGCTGATTATCCTGACTTTGCCCATCCTGTTGCCTCGGCAGTTGAAAATGGAGAGTTTGACTATGGTATCCTGGTTTGCGGCAGTGCGAACGGGGTAGCTATTACTGCAAATAAGCACCAGGGCGTACGCGCAGCCATTTGCTGGAACGAAGAATTGGCTGCATTGGCACGTAAGCACAACAACGCTAATATTGTGTGCATCCCTGCCCGTTTTATTTCGATTGAAGAAGCCGAAAACATTGTGAAAATTTTCTTATCCACTGAATTTGAAGGTGGGCGCCATGCTAACCGGGTCAATAAAATAGCGTGTTGAAGGACTAAATTCTGAAAGGCAACTAATCACTGGTCTCTGATTAACTAATCTCTAATAATTAACTGATCACTAAAAAATGAAGAAATTATCCTTATGTCTCGCTGCATTCGCTATTGCAGCCGGAGCTTATGCTCAAAAGAATGGCGATCCGCAGAAATATGCGAAATACATCACTGCTGAGGACGCCCGGAAGCACTTGAGCATTTTAGCATCTGATGAATTTGAAGGCCGTGAAACAGGTAAGCCCGGCGCCGATAAAGCTGCCAATTACATTGCTAACGAATTTAAAAAATTAGGCTTGCAGGCTCCTGTAAATGGCTCCTACTTTTTGAATGTTCCCCTGGTTGAAAATTCCACCAAAATCTCTTTTTCATTAAATGGGCAGGATTTATCGAATGGTAAAGATTTTGTCGCAGCAAGAGGGGCAGCCGCTGACAAATCCATTGATGCGTCTGAGGTTGTTTTTATCGGTTATGGCACCGATGCCGAAATAGGTAATGTCGATTTGACCAATAAAGTATTATTATGGGTAAATGAGGATAAACCGGAAGCAGGTAAAACACCAAATACCAGCTATCGTTTGTCGACCACCAGAACCCAGATACTGAAAAGTTTACAAAGTAAAAATCCGGCATTAATACTGGCTGCGAACGGGGAGGTCACCAATATGCTTAAAAGATTTGGATCGACTGTGTTGGCTCCCCGTTTAAGTATTAAAACAGATCTTGCTAAATCCGCAAACCAGCAGGCGCCAGTTTTGAATGTCACAACTGAAGTTGCCGATCAATTGGGTAAATCAAGTGGCAAAGCTTATGCCGATCTAAAAAACACATCGGCGCAGATACTAAAAGCAAATGTGAAGGTAAACATCCATACAGATATCAAAGATGTGAAAGCAGTTGATGTATTAGGCTATATGCCGGGTACTGATCTTAAGGACGAAGTGCTGATTTTCTCAGCTCATTATGACCATATTGGTTTAGTTTCAGACCCGAACGCGAAAGACAAAGTTAACAACGGTGCCGATGATGATGGATCAGGTACCACAGGTATATTGGAAATTGCCAGGGCGTTTACCGAAGCTAAAAAAGCTGGCCATGGCCCGAGAAGAAGCATACTCTTTTTAGGTAATGTTGGTGAAGAAAAAGGGTTATTGGGTTCTGAGTATTATACCGATCATCCTGTATTTCCTTTGGCTAATACGATTACCGATTTGAACATTGATATGATTGGCCGTGTGGGTTATGAATATATCGGTAAACCTGATTCTGCTAACTATGTGTATACGATTGGTTCTGCAATGCTGAGCAAGGAATTGCACCAGGTAAACGAGGATGCTGATAATAAATATGTTCATATAGAGCAGGATTATAAATACGATGATCCAAACGACCCGAATAGGTTCTACTATCGTTCAGATCACTACAATTTTGCAAAACATGGTGTGCCGATCATTTTCTACTTTAATGGTGTGCATGACGATTATCACCAGCCTGGGGATGAGGTAAGCAAGATCAACTTTCCGTTATTAGCCAAACGCGCTCAACTGGTATTTTATACCGGCTGGGAATTGGCAAACAGGGATAAGAGGCCGGCTGTAGATACTCCAGCAAAGTAATTTAAAGAACCTTAAAAAATTGAGAGGGTAGCCATATTGGTTACCCTTTTTTTTGCAAAAACCTTAACTTAGCCGAATGGGACATATCGCAGAAGAGTTTTTGGTTGCCTCTGAAGATAAGGCGTTTGATATGGATCACCGCCGTATCATCAATAACAACATGGGTAAATACGATGCTGCAGTTGATCGTGGTTTATCCAGGTTTACCAATTTGGAGAATTCCAAACGTAAGGGCCATGTGATTAAGTGGAAAGTGATGGAGAACCTCGATAAGTTTTTACCGGAGTTTGAATCCAACTTCCTGAAACGCGGAGGCAAAGTGATATGGGCAAACGATGCCGAAGAGGCAAACCGTGAGATATTAAACATCATCCAAAAGGCCGGCGCTAAAACTGTTGTCAAATCCAAATCCATGGTTACTGAGGAAATTCATTTGAATAAATACCTTGAGAGCAACCATATCGAATCCCTGGAAACTGATTTGGGCGAATATATTGTGCAATTGCTTGGTCAAAGACCGTATCACATCGTTACCCCGGCCATGCACCTGTCAAAAGAGGATATTGCCAGGCTGTTTAACGAGCGCTTCGGTACCCCGTTAGATGCTACGCCAGAACAGCTGACTTTAAAGGCGCGCGAATTACTGCGTGAAAAATATGTCCGTGCTGATGTCGGTATTACCGGAGCAAACTTTATAATTGCTGATACTGGTAGCATTGCAGTTAGCGAAAATGAAGGGAATGCCCGGCTAAGCATCAGCTTTCCTAAAATACATATTGCAGTAGTGGGCATCGAAAAGATGATCCCTTCTATTGCTGATCTGGATCTGTTTTGGCCGATGCTGGCCACGCATGGTACAGGTCAAAATCTGACGGTGTATAACACTATTCTGAGTGGCCCGCGTCAACCCAATGAAACTGATGGTCCTGACGAGATGTATGTAGTGCTGCTGGATAATGGCCGTACTAACTTACTTGCCCAAAAAGATCAACGGCAAGGCTTATACTGTATCCGTTGCGGAGCTTGCTTAAACGCTTGCCCTGTTTACAAAAACATCGGCGGTCATACTTACGAGACTACTTATAGCGGACCTATCGGCTCGATCATTACTCCTCATATGCAGGGTATGGACGACTTCAAACACTTAAGC
>DATHLW010000393.1:0-4918 GCA_035487675.1 Mucilaginibacter sp.
GTGATTTCGAAGAAAATTGTAGGTAAAACTAAAGCCCATGTATTGCGTACTGCGGCTACTATTGGTTCCATCAAAAAAATAATATCCTTGTAATACGGCTATTGCAAATTTTGTGGAAACATTGAAATTGATGCTGTTACAAATTTCTGTAACCAAACCCTGTTTTGCTTTAAATACATATCCTCCACCCAGGCACAACGCTTCGGCAAATCTGCCTTTTGAAAAAATATTGATGGTGGGCCTGAATTCAAGGTAATGCACAGTATCCCGGCCAGAGAAGAGCGAGTTAAACAAACCGGTGGAGAGGCCAATATCAAAAATGCCGTATGTGCGGCCAAATTCAACAGAAGGTGAAAACCTTTTAGCAAAACCGCCTTTAGTATTTACAAATACATTGGTGCTGGCTGATACATAATAATAACGGGGTTCCTTGTTTTCTTTCGAGGTATCCTTTTCAACTACTGTATCCTTTCCTGCCTTTTTATTTTGCGACTGATGAATCATGGTTTTTGAAATGTTGGGTATCACATTGCTGCTCTGCGCAAAACAGCTTATCGTGCTTATTATTAAAAGGATAGTAAAGAAATACTTCATGTATTTGGGTTTGATTTGAGCGAAAGCAGTTATTACACAAGCCAACCTGTTGGTTTGTTTTAAATTACTCCGGATGGGATAGTAGACCTGCGTCTATTAAATGATGTTTGAACACATATTAGGTAGTTTTGTCGAATTAAATTCATTTTTTGTAATTGTATTTTGAATTATATTCTTGTTATTGGTAAATTTACTGTATGATCACAGAAGCAGAATTAGTACTTGATAAGATCGACCTGAATATATTGCGGCTGATGCAGGATAACGCCCGCATTAGCAATGCCGACATGGCCCGCGAGCTGGGCATGGCACCTTCGGGCGTATTGGAACGCGTAAAAAAGCTGGAACAAAAAGGAGTGATACAGCAATATACCACCCGCATTAACCCGGTGGCGCTGCAGCAAAAAATGCTGGCTTTTATTTTTATGAAGGCGAGCGATGGTCCCGGCTGTAATGATACGGCCACTGCTCTGGCCAAGATACCGGAAGTGCAGGAAGTGCACCATATAGCTGGTGATGATTGTTACCTGGTGAAGATACGCACTTACGATTCGGCATCGCTGGTAAGCCTGATGCGCAACAGCTTCAGCCAGATACCCAACCTGCTCAGTACACGCACCACCATTGTGCTGGAGACTGTGAAAGAACAACAACAACTGGTAATACCCGAAAACTAAAATACTTATGACACCAACTACCAACAAATCAGCCGCGCCAATATTAGTTATTATAGCATTTGCAACCGTTTATATTGTTTGGGGCTCAACATACTTTTTTATCCAGATGGCCATCCACGGCTTCCCGCCATTATTGATGGGCGCTATGCGTTTTGTTACCGCAGGCATGCTGATGATGATCTGGTGCATTATAAAAGGCGAAAAGATATTTATCAAAAGCAGTATCATCACATCGGCCATAGTGGGCATACTGCTGCTTTGCGGCGGCAACGGCGCAGTGATATGGGTTGAACAAAAGCTGCCCAGCGCCATGGTGGCTATCCTGGTATCGGCAGCGCCAATTTGGTTTGTATTACTTGATAAACAGAATTGGGGTGTTAACTTCAAGAGCAGATCCACAGTAGCAGGCCTCATCATTGGTTTTGCCGGGGTGATCTTACTGTTTGGCGAACAATTGGATGCCATATTTGCCGGCGGATCGGTAAGCTCTAAGTTGCCCGGTATGTTGTTGCTGATATTTGGGTCGATAGCATGGTCGTCAGGGTCATTATATTCTAAACACCATCCATCAGAAGGTTCGGCAGCCGTGAATGTGGCCTGGCAAATGATCATAGCCGGATTGTTATTTCTTCCCGGCAGCCTGCTCAACCACGAGTTTGATCATTTGCAATTGTCGCAGGTTCCGCTTAAGGCTTGGATGGCGTTGGGCTACCTGATCGTTTTTGGGTCGATAGCCGCCTTTAGCGCCTATGTCTGGCTGTTACAGGTGCGGCCCGCTACCCAGGTGAGCACTTATGCCTATGTGAATCCGGTTATAGCGGTGATATTAGGGATGTTTTTTGCGCACGAACACATTTCAACCCTTCAAATAACAGGCCTGGTTACCATTTTGGGCAGCGTATTGCTGATCAATCTATCAAAATACCGCAAGGAAAAAGTTTCAAAACAAGAGGTAGCGGAAGATATTAGTATTGAAGGAAGCTCTGTAGAGGAGTGTATAGGGTAAGGAGTACGTTGGTTAGCAACCTTAACCGATCCGACGAAATCTTTACGAAGTGACGCAGATCATTATGGTTACCCGCCAAATGTCTGTGTCCCCATTAACATACCTATCCTTTGTAACAGAGGCGTTACATAATAATTTACTTCATACTTAACCATTCTTGAAAGTTATGCGTAAAAAAGTATGAGATTGTTATGTAGTTTTTTACCCGGCTGATACTTCCGTAAGTATGAATTTTAGATTGTTTAAGATCCCTTTTGGTTTTTTGGTGGTGGGTATATTGTGGGCTCTGTACAGTCACCCTTTATTGGCTAATTTCGACAGGCATCTTAACTCCACGGGCAGGGAGATTGTCAGGAGTCTTAACCACCTGGGCTTTGTAGCTGTCGTGACAATAGCGCTTTATTTCCAGATTAAAAAACAGCAAAAACAAATATTATCTTCGGAAGAGCAATACCGCAACCTGTTTGAACGTAACCCCAACCCGATGTGGATATTCAGAACAGATAACTTTCGTTTTGTAAAAGTAAATAAGGCTGCAATAAAGCTGTATGGGTATTCGGAGCATGAGTTTTTGTCGATGTCGGTGATGGATATCCGCCCGGAGAAGGAGGCGGAAAGATTTATAAATACAGTGAGATCTATTTCACCAGGATTGAGTGACCAGGGGGTATGGAAACATAAAACTAAAAAAGGCGAAATTATCTATGCGGCCATTTCTACAAGTGACCTTAATTTTGATGGTAATCAATGCCGGTTGGTGATGGCAACTAACATTTCGGACGCTGTAATGAAAGAGGAACGCATCAAATCGCAAAATGCTGCCCTTCATGAGATCGCCTGGCTCAACTCGCACGAGGTGCGTAAGTCGCTGTGTTCAGTCATCAGTTTGATAGAATTGATGAAGGATAGCCAGAACGAACTGGAGCGGCGGCAATACATTACCATGCTGGAGCAATGCACCGGTGAACTTGACGAGGTTTTAATAAAAACCAATAACCGGGTTGACGAGTTAAAGGAGCATGACAGGCCTTATAAGGAATCAGTGACACTCTGAGAACTTATTATCCGCTCAATTTCTCCGATATTTACCGGTTTGCCTATAAAATCCTGTACAAATGGATAACGGGAACCAATAGCCTTGTCATCAGGGCGAAGGGACGAGGACATAACAAAAACCGGTATATTCTTTTCAATTTCATCCTGCATTCCTTCCATGCGTTTCAGAAAATCCCTGCCGGTAAAGTCAGGAGTATTCAGATCCAGGAATATCATGTCCGGAAGTTTTTCCGGCTCCGATTTGTGTTCTTCGATATAATCCAATACCAGCGAACCATAAATGGTATAGGTGGTGATATCAAAGTAATTTTGTCCGCTCAGGATGTGTTTCATGAGATAATGATCGATCGGATCATCGTCAATAAATACTAATTTTTTCATAGGTAGATGTAGTTATTTAGATAAGGTATTAACTGAAACTTTGTTTTAATTAATTAAAAATCAGTTTTTGCACAGGTGTTAATTTAGTAGGGGACAGCGGCCCGTCAGTAGTATAAATAATCCAATTGCCCGTTTTCCAGGTGGTCCCTTATTTCGCTTATCGCGTTAAGGGCATGTTTGCGATAAATTTCATGGTTAAATGCATCCGGGTGTTTGGGCAGAAACAATTCTTCCTGCTCAAGACAATTTAAGAGTGCCTGTTTTGAACTCGCATTTTCAGAGCATTTATGATATATACTATAGTAAGCCAGATCGGCATCATGCATTGCCTGAAAACTGGTGAGTTTAAACAACTCCTGATATTTGGCAAGCTTATATTTTTCTAAATCAAGCTCAGTATGCATTTTCAAAAAGTATTCAGAAGCCTTTTTCAAATCTTTGGATGTACGGGTAGCAAAAGTTGTCATTGTTACAATATGATATTTGGTGTTCGGTGGTGTTTGTACAAACTTAAAGCTTATAACAATACGGTGAAACCCGTGTTTTAACGGTATTTTTATGTAGGTTTAAACCCAGTAAAACAGGATTTATTTGCGTTAATTACGCAATTTTCGATAGTATTATTACGCTTTTTGCAGTGGAAAATATAAATAAATAATTGGATATTAGTTGTTTACTTAATTGTACTTAAACAAGCTTATCATGAATAGAAATCTAGGTATAGTTTTGATCATCGCCGGGGCAGTGATGCTCATCTGGACTGGTGTTTCATTTACAAAGAAGGAAAAGGTGGTTGATGTTGGCCCTTTGCAGGTATCGGTAGATAAGAAGCAAACCCTTGGCTGGCCGCCTTACCTGGGTGGCATACTAATAATAGGTGGCCTTGTACTTATTGTTACCGATAAGAAGCGGAGATAGTTGTAAATCTTAAGTTCTGGGGTAGTAAGTTTTAATACACTTATTGGGGTTCTTTGATAACCTCAGCCGGTTCAAGTGTCCACACCTGGGTCAAATAAAAAATGCCGCCCTTTACAGAACGGCATACCACTAATTAACCTATTATATTCACAGATAATGTTCAGATATTTAATGCTAATCACCGCTGCCGCCCGGCAAGCCCCCTTACCGGACGGACGGATATTCCCGTTCTTATGTTTATAACAGGTACTCTAATTACTTATACTTATCTTCGGTTCATCCACCA
>DATHLW010000394.1:0-14318 GCA_035487675.1 Mucilaginibacter sp.
AATTTTTGGTTATGATGTGATGATCGGTAATAACAGCCAGGCAAATCTATTATCAGCGGCTAATGCCAATACGGGTTTCTTTAAGGTCTTTTATGGCGATGTATATGCAAAACTTTTTGATCAGCGCTTGATTTTGGATGCCTATGCAGATTATATGCAAACAGCCAGCGGCACGGCAACTATAGGTCAGCAATCACGCCATATGTTCAAGGGATTTGTGGCTTACACCACTCCTAAGGTCACCTTTGGTGTTGAGGCATTTACCAATAAGATCAAAAATGGCTTAACTGCAACCAGTGGTACAACGCAAACACCTACTAATGCAACAGTGGAAGGTATTACACTTTTCGCACGTGGTGCTATTTACAAAGATAAGCTGGGTTTCTTTGCCCGCTATGACAGCTACAATCCCGACAATGATTTTAACCCGGCCGATTCGTACACTGTGAATACGAATATGATAGCCTACAATCCTTTTCAGAAAGAGCACTTCTATACAGCAGGTTTAGATTTCACACCGGTTAAAACTGTACATTTTATGCCGAATTTGTGGCTGGTAGACTATAAAGACCAAAGAACACCAGGAACGACAGGCTACATTGCCAATGACCATACCCTGGTTTACAGGCTAACATTCTTTTTCGTGTTTGGCAGATAATAATATATCAGAAATATATTCCCACCAAAAAGCCTCCCGGTAACCTGTATTTGGGCAAAAAATGCTGGATTGCGTCGTGACAAAAGAGACGCCTAAAGCATCAACCAAATAATTATCGAAAAAAATCCGTTTTTATACCAAAACCTTATTCATCTCCGACAATCTTTTCCATTGCCCTAAATATTGTCTTCCTATTGGTATTTCTATTTTACCAATTTCAACATCATAATTGGTAAAGGCAGTAATTCTGTTAACCGCGACAATAAAAGACCGATGGACCCGAACGAATAAATTATGAGGTAACTTTGCTGCCAAAGCTGTTAAAGAATACTTAACCACTAAAGGTGCACCAAGTTGTCTGTGGATCTTAATATAATCTTTAGCGCTTTCTACGTAAACAATTTCGTCCAAAAAAATCTTAACTATTTTTCTGTTTGCCTTAACATATAAGCATTCGCGTTCGACACGCATATTCTGCCCGTCTTCCGGAGGCATACCGGTATCAATCACCTTATTAACAGCTTTTAAAAAACGCTCTAAACTCGTCGGCTTTAGTAAATAATCCACCGCACCCAAATCAAAAGCTTCGGCGGCAAATTCTTTATAAGCAGTTATGAAAATTACTTTGGGGGGATGTTGTAAGGTCCTTAGAAAACTTATACCTGATAATTCAGGCATCTGTATATCCAGAAAGAGTAAATCTATTCTTTCTGTTTTCATGATCTCCATTGCCTGAAAAGCGGAGTTACATGCAGCCACAACTTCAAGCTGCTCTACCATGTCGGCCCATTTTTTAATTATCATTAAAATAATTGGATCATCATCTATGATCAAGCACCTCCACCTCATATTTTAACAGGTTTATCTAATTTCCATATTGTATATTCAGATAAGGAATAGATAAATAAATAGCGCTTAAACTATTAAAAAAGTTAAAAAAGGTTCCCCAAAGCTGTTGGCATTAATATTTTCAGGATCGATGCATTATAATCAGGATCGGCCTTTTAATAAAATAAAAAAACTGCTTAATTAAATACACCTAATTATACCAATTATTTATAGGACGTATTAACCGATTAATCGTTACAAAATGCAATGAATTTTAGAAAAAAAACCAAAAAGTGCGACCAACGACATACTACGACGGACAAACTGCATGTGCCTGTTAATAATGTATTCTATCTACAAAATCTTGTTGTATGAATCCAAATTCCGTGTATATATATACACAAGCATTTAACCGCTTAAAAATGCTTTAGCTTTGTAACCTGTATATTAACTCTTCTTCACATCCCTCCCTTTTTTTATCAATTAATATAAATTAATACACTATGAAAAAGTTAATTATTCCTTTTTTGTTAAGCGGGTTAGTATTAGCATTAGGGGTAAACAGCGCATCGGCTCAGATCCAACTGAGAGAGGTTTCTATTTCGAGTGAACCAACAAAAGCAGCGGTAACAAAAAAAGTCTCAGATTCATTCAACAGTTTATTTAAAGATGCTAAAGCACCTAAATGGTTTGAGGCGGATAAAAATTATGTGGTAGATTTTATTCTGAATAACCAGGTGAACAAAGCAGAATTTACAAAAAAGGGCCGCTTAGTGTATCATATGGCTTTTGGGAACGAAAAACAAATGCCTGCCGACATAAGAACTATTGTAAAAAGCAAATATTTCGATTTTGCAATTAACTCCACTGTTAAAATAAACTACGAAGAAAAAAGTGCATGGATTGTTAATATTGAAGATGATAAACAATTTTTAGTACTACGGGTAGTAGATGGCGTTATGGATGTTTTAGACAAAATTGAAAAAAATGAGGCCTGAAATTCATTTTATTTATAGCGATGATTGTTCTCTGCTATAAAATCGCTGATTTTTTGAAATTATCGTTTATAGTTAATAAAGGCTCCCGGAAATTCCGGGAGCCTTTCATTTAGCAATTGGCTGTTATTAAAAACAGGTTGCGCCGCAGGTCTTCATATCTGAGCAGGCATCTTTACTCGTACATTTTCCTGTCTTGAACTTTTTCAAACAAGTTCCCTGGCATTCCTGCTTCGCCTTTTTAGGCTGATTTTTTATCATTTCAGTACCTTCTGCAAACAAGGTAGCAGCAGCCAATAAAATAGCCGCAACGCTTAAGCTTATTCTTTTCATTGTTTTATATTTTAATGTTAGAAATTGATCCTGATTGTTTTCAAAGTGATTTTTGAATATTCAGGACAGCTTGGGCGGGCGCCAGCAATCTGATAAATAGTTAGAAATTATATCGTCATTAGCTGCTGGTTTCTTGATCTTAGGTAGTTCTAATACAGGATTTTCAAATTTAATCTGTATAGTACGTTGTGCTATTGATATGCCACAGGGCACGAAAGGATTACAGAAATCGGTATTACATGCCGAGGCATCATTACAAGGGATGGCCTTTTTATGATTGCCCTGTTCTTTACAACATTTGTCCCCATTACAAGCCTTGGCTGGTTTTGCTCCGAATGCTTCCATATGCGCAAATGGCTGCATTATCAGCAGGCCAAAATACATAATCAATATGGAGGCAATAATTTTCATCGCTTCAAAGGTATCTATAAAAGTTATGATGGAAAATGATTTTGGTCATGCTAATTTCATTTCCGTTTTGCCTATTTCTCAAATCTTGAAAAGTCACACTCTAAAGCCTTCCTGTCCCACTTGCCGGTGTTTGCTGCCGCCTCGTAGGTCGACTGAAGGAATTGAATTAGAACCCCTTCAGGATCATCAGACCGTTGGATCACTTCATATAACAGCATAAATTCGCCCATTTCAGCGCTAAAGAACGCTTCATTTGGTTTAACAGGCTGCTGACCAAATTCAGGTGGCGTTGGATAACAGTAAGAATAGAATACAGGATGTGGAAATTGTTCGCTCCCCGGCCAGAAACCACACGAACTTACCTCGTGCGAATAAGCCTCCTGCATTACGGCCAGCGGGATATTTGGTGCACCGCCGGGGTGCTCGGGTGCCCGCCTGCCCGAAAAACGTGTGACAGCCATGTCAAAAGCTCCCCAAAAAAAGTGAACCGGGCTGCATTTACCCGTAAATTTTGCCCTGAATTTTGTAAATACATTATGTATCTGTACCAGTGCCTTGTAAAAATCGTGCATCCTTTCGGCATCGTATGAGCGGTGTACATGATCCTCTTTAAACGGTATGGCCGGATCAATTTCATTTGGCGATGCATAGATATAAGCATCTATTTCAACACTTTCCAGTTTTTCAAATAGCTCTCTGTAAAAATCGGCAACGCTTCGCGGGTGGAGTTCAACCCTTGCTACACCGCCTGCGCTGGTAGTAATGTGCAGCACATGATGTATAAAATCAAAGTCGATCTGAAACATACCATCCTTATAAGGGATGCTGCCGGTGGTTAGGCCACTGGCGCTCACATACAGCGTAACATGCCAGGAGTGGTTCAGCCAGGGCATTTGCCTCAACCTTATTTTACCTACAATCTGTGTCCATAAATGCACTGTCGCCAGTGTATCTTTCCAGTCCTCAAATGCCAGTTCCGGCCATTGAGCTATTTTGTTGGTTGTATTGATCATGGCTTATATCCTTTCCTTCTTTCCCGAATCCAGGCTCCGGTAAATAGCATCCACCACTTTCATATCCTTTAAGCCCTCCTCACCCGGCACACGTGATTGCTTGTTTTGCAAAACACAGGTTGCAAAATCATCCATCTGTGCTGCCTGCTGTATGATCTGCGGGATATTCATCGGCCCCTTTGAAGTGTAGCCGTCAATGCCGCCATATCCGAATGCAGGTTCCAGACTGAATTTTCCGCGCTCCGCCTCTACGTGCAGGTAGCTCCAGTCGTGATTATAGCTTGATTTACCTTTGGCCACAAAGCCACCCGGAAACTCCAACTCCCAAAAAATGGTTTCATCTACTTCTTTAAAAAAGTCGGGCCTTGTTTTCTCCTGTGTTGCTATTACCGCAATAGGTTCCTGTCCTAATGTATATCTTGTTCCCTGTATGGAGTAAATACCCATATCCATCAATCCTCCGCCTCCTGCCATCGCCTTTTTTAAGCGCCAGGCATTGGGGTCTCCGCGATAAGTAAAACCGTTGCCCGTGTCAATAGACGTCACCTTACCATAAACCTGCTTTTGTCCTAGCCGCATGATCTCTAAAGTATGTGGTTCAAAATGCAGGCGGTAGCCGATGGATAGCAACCGGTCGGCCTTTTTACAGGCGGCTATCATTTCTTCACACTCTTTAGCATTGAGCGCCATAGGCTTTTCGCAAATCACATGTTTGCCCGCCTTTGCAGCCCTGATGGCGTATTCCTTATGCATCGATACCGGTAGCACCACATAAATAATATCAATATCCGGGTTCTGTGCTATCTGGTCGAAGGTTTCGTAATTGTATATGTTCTTGTCAGGAATGTTATACTGCTTTTTCCATGCTGCTGCCTTGGCCGGGTGCCCGGTAACAATCCCGGCAAGGTAACAATTGCTGGTATGCTGCAGTGCCGGACCTAACTGGCCATAACTGTAATAACCCAATCCTACTAATGCGATACCCAGTTTTTTAGCGGGCCTGGCCGCAAACAAATCTAAAGGATTAACGAGAGCCAGTGCGCCGGCGCCAATGGCGCCTGTCTTTAAAAAATGTCGACGGGAAATATTACCGGATACTTTCATTGCCTCAAAAGTTATGTATTTTAGATACGTAAATATAACAGTTACAGTCCTAATATGTTATCTTATTCTTTTAAAGCAAATTTAAGCCTTTTGAGTTTCATTCTCCGGGGAACTTTCACAACTTAGTTTACGTATATAGCCGCAATACCCCGCAAGTAATAAAAAGGTCTTAAATACTTAAAGATCTAACCTTAGGAAATATCCGCAATGCAAAATAAGGACCTAACACCGACAGACCTTGTTACCGGGGAAGAAAAGCGACAGCTGTTGGAAGAGTTCAATGATATCACTAACAGCTATACTGCTGATGAGACAATTATAGCCCTGTTTGAAAGACAAGTGGCTCAGAACCCGGATACGAAGATACTGGGCTTTAAGGAAACAGAACTCAGCTACAGTGAACTCAACGAAAAGAGCAACCAACTGGCTAATTACCTTCGCGCCAATTATGATATTAAAGCCGATGACCTTGTTGGTCTGTTGTTAGATAGAAGCGAGTGGATGGTGATCGCGATGCTGGGTGTACTCAAATCGGGAGCAGCTTATGTTCCGGTCGATCCGTTTTACCCTGAGGAACGCATTGCTTACATGCTGGAAGACAGCAAGTGCAAGGTAATGATTACACCGGAAGAGCTCGACAAGTTTAAGCAGAAGCAAGACAATTATAGTAAACAGGATCTTCCTCACATCAGCGGGCTTTCTAACCTGGCTTATGTGATCTATACATCCGGCTCTACAGGTAAGCCCAAGGGGGTCATGGTGGAACACGGTAACCTGGCCTGCTTCAACCAAAATCTCACCGGACGCTATGGCTTTTTGCCTGGAATGAAGCTTGCCGCGCTGACCACCTATACATTTGATATTTCGGTATTGGAACTCCTTTGTACGTTAAGTATCGGCGTGTATGTGCGGGTAATGGACGAGATCGATCCGATAGAGATATTGGCCCAATTGCAGGACCATCAGATCAATATTTTGCAGCTAACCCCTTCGCGTCTTAACCAGCTTACCGCAGCCGGTTCAAGCTATGATCCTTTATCCTGTTTGGATATCCTGATGATCGGTGGCGAGGCTTTGCCCGAAAAGATGTATAAAGATCTGCGCAAAGAACTGCCGGACGTATCTGTGCTCAATGTATATGGCCCTACCGAAGCCACCATCTGGAGCACCTGGCTGCCTATACACGATAGCACTAAAGTTAATATTGGGAAGCCGCTTATAGGGGAATATGTGTATATCCTGAATGAACAGGGACAATTGTCGCCGGTAGGTGTTGCCGGAGAGCTGCATATTGCCGGCACGGGAGTAACCCGGGGTTATTTGAACCGCCCCGAACTAACCAGCGAGAAGTTTGTGGCCGATCCCTTCAGGCCGGGTGAACGCATGTATAAAACAGGTGATATTGGCCGCTGGATGCCGGATGGCAATATCGAATGCATGGGCAGGGTTGATGACCAGGTAAAGATACGTGGTTTCCGCATTGAGCTGGGCGAGATATCGGCGGTACTGGAAACATACGGCAAAGTGAAAGAGGCAGTGGTTGTGGCCCGCGTGGTAAGCGGACAGGAACAAGAACTGATAGCCTACACCACCGGCGATGCAAAAGCGACAGAATTACGGAACTTCCTTAAAGAACAGCTTCCGGTATACATGGTGCCTTCATATTATGTAAAGGTCAAGGCGATCCCTTTAACCTCAAATGGCAAGATCGACCGTAAATCGCTGCCGATGCCGGATGAAAGTCATCGCCCAAAACTTGAAAATTCCGCACCTGCCGTTACAGATACAGAAAAAAACCTGGCAAAGGTATGGCTGGAAGTTTTAAATATAACACTTATTGGTATCGATGATAACTTCTTCGACCTGGGTGGAAGTTCAATGGTTGCCATTAGTGCCATTAATAAGATAAATACTACAATCACCGGGGCCAACGTGACTGTGGCAAGTTTATATCAGCTGCCTACGATCCGTCAATTGGCTGAAAAAATTGATTCGCACGCGGTAGATAAGGTAAGCCCTGTTTTCCTGTTAAGAGAAGGCGAAGGGATGCCGTTATTTCTGTTCCCGCCCTGGAGCAGCTATCCGGCAATATTTAACGATTTTGTCAAAAGTTTCAGGAGCAAAAATCCGCTTTATGGCATTATTTACGTCGAAGACGCCGAACATTTCCCTTTCAATACCTTACAAGAGTATGTTGCATACCTCATTTCGTTTATGAAACAGCTCTACCCAGAGGGTCCTTACGGCCTGATCGGTTATAGCATGGGTGCAAGGACCATATTAGAGGTTGCAATGCAATTGCAGCAAGCCAATAACGAGATAGGATTGCTGATGGCGATAAGTTATTTCCCGGCGTTCCCTTCAAAAGGTATGCTGCTCAGTCGCCGGATGCGTGATGAGATCAGGGTTTTCAATTATATCAGCCCAAATAATAAATTCAGGTATCTGCATACCCGTATCCCTCATCTTCTGAAATTAGCAATAAAAGGAGAAAAGGAAGGACAGGACGTAAAAGTAGACGTTGAAACGCAGACAAAGGTGTTGGACTTGCACGAAAAATACGAACCTGCTCATAAATACAATGGCAACATGGTCCTGATCTATGAATCCAGTCCTGACGGTCACCCATCAGAATATAAAAAAGTACAGGTCTATCGCAATTCGATCTTCCAAAAACTGTGGCGCAAACACATCAACGGCGAGGTCTTCGTTAATATCGTTGACACCAAGCATGTCGACTTTTTTAAGCAGCCGACTGTTAAGGATGTAGTCTCGATTGTGGAATCGTATTTGAAAGACAATTCCCAACGATTATAATGGCATCGTTGTCAATAACTATTGCTGCTCAACACTCTCCCGATATTTTTTAATAGCCCGGATGATGGATTGCACAATTTCCGATTGCCCTTCTGCTGAATTGAGGTAAGCTTCGTCTTTGCGGTTATTAATAAAGCCTGTTTCCACCAATACGGCCGGCATGGCGCTTTGCTGTAATACCAATACGCCCTGTTCCTTTACCCCAAGGCTATGGCGGCCATCAACCTTCTTAAATTCATGGTTTACCAGGTCGGCAAAGTGAATACATTCCTTGCGGTATTTCTGCTGAAAATTACTTAGCACAATGGTATTTATGGCACTGTTCTCACCATAGCCGTTGTATTTGGACCGATAATCCTTTTCAATAAATATAGATGCATTTTCACGCAGGGCCTCCAGTTGCTCTCCGGCCCGGTGATATCCGTAAACCAGCAATAATACCCCACGCTCATCACTCACCTTTTCGGGCGATGCATTACAATGGATAGAGATAAACAGGTTGCCCCTATTCTCGCTTGCGATATCGTCGCGGCGGTGCAGTTCGATAAATTCATCCGTAGTGCGGGTCATCACCGTATTTAGCGATGGCATCTGCTCGTTCAGGGCATTCCGTAATTTTTTCGCGATAGCCAGCGCCACATTCTTTTCTTTAGAGTAGGCCCCATGTGCACCGGGATCTTTACCCCCATGGCCAGGGTCGATGATGATGGTCCTGAACTTAAAAACCGCAGGACCCGTGCTCGCGGTGGTCGTTTTTTTATGGTGATGTTTTTTCTTAACCTGCTGGGCAAAAACACATTGGCAAAATGCCAGTATAATTATAAAACTTAGAAATGCAAATATTTTGCGGGCCGCATTGTAGTGTATGATCATACCAAATTTGGGTGCAATTTTAATCAATAAGCGCTTTACGGGCATTATGTTTTGTTAAAAAAATAATTTTCAAAGGCAACCGGGCATCTATTTAAATCGTATTTATTATGGTTGAACGCTAATGACAAGACTGTCATTAATTAGGCGGCAGGGGTGAGAGGTTATTGTGGTTCATAGTGCCCCTGCCGTTTTTTTTTACCCTCCTCCAACCACTCATTGCAACACATTCTGCATCAATGTTTTATATACAAATAATTTAATTCATTTCAAAACATAAATCTTAACATTTTCTTTTAAAGAAATGTCAACAAATATTTGAAACAATTTTTATCGTTAAATGTACCTTTACATACAATTTAAATGTAAAATATCTGTTACAAAAATATCTGAAACAATTTTTCTCATTAAATGTAATTTATGTAGAATGTAAAATACTTGTTACAAATAACTTAATTAAAAACCATGAAAACAGTCAGGACCAGCATTATTGCAACAATGGTATTAGTAGTAATATCATTTGCTGCGTGTAAAAAGGGGAGCAAAAATTCGTCTGTCGTGCCATCGGGGACAGCGAAACTATCTTTTCAAATGGCGGCAACCAGCGCCAATTTAGCCAGTTTGCCTCCAGATTCAGTTTCATCAATTGCAGGACTAGTGTGGACAGCCGGCAATGCAAACATTGGCAAGTTCGCATTTGAAGCAAGGAGAAGCGGCGTATCGATTAACATTGAATCTAACAATTTAACCAATGTCGATATTTTTGCCTTAACACCATTACAAACTTATGTTACCCTCGATACGGGAGTGTACAAAGAAATTGAGATCACTGCATTTTTGGAAAGTACCGACACCGTACCACCATTAAAGGTTAGCGGAACTTTTAAAAACGACAGCTCAAAAGTGGTTCCGATCGAATTTGACCTCAGCGGCCATGCTACTGTTAAAGTCGAACAAAACAACATCGACATAAATGGTACTACAGATTATACCGCCCTGCTGGACCTTCAATTGACCAGGTTGACCAAAGGTGTCACTGCTGCCGACCTGAACGGTGCAACATTAACCGGCGGAAAGATCATCATCAGCAAGACATCAAACACCATGCTTTACTGGAAAATGAGATCGAATATTGCCAGGTGCGGATGGGGCGAATTCAGGGAATTCCGACGCGATCATGATTGATAAGACAATCTAAAACTTCGTATGACGGCAGGCATCCCCACCTGCCGTTTTTGTTTGGCCCCAACCAGAGAGGATAATTTTACCAACTGGGAAACCCACAATTACACAATTTGGGGAAAATATTAAACACCTCATTCAATGCACTTTGCTAAAGTAACCTAAATTGCGCTGGCACTCTTATTGCCTTGATATTCATAAATTTAATGCTTTTTCCCATGAAAAAAATAAGGCAATCTTTTGAAGAGTTGGTAGCAGGCGAACCACACAAAGAACACTATGTTGTTGTGGCAACGGTTATTGCATTG
This sequence comes from Mucilaginibacter sp., assembly GCA_035487675.1. Lineage (GTDB taxonomy): Bacteria > Bacteroidota > Bacteroidia > Sphingobacteriales > Sphingobacteriaceae > Mucilaginibacter. The sequence goes on from DATHLW010000394.1 coordinate 10,520, forward strand.
ATCGCAGTAACTGTCGGAATTTGTATCACAGTAGCGTCTATGCTGCTCCATGTCTGGAAATAACATAAGCACCGGAATACTTACGCTCAAAAGTCTTATAAATTACTAAAAAAGAGTCCTGTTTCAGACTCCCGGAGAAATATTTGTTTTCATTGATAGCACTACATTTTGATAGAATTGGAGTTGGGAAAAAGGGCCATGAGCCTCATTTCTCTGCCTTCGATAATAAAAATGCAATACCATCTTTGTCGGGCAATGTTTCGTTAGCCGATTTTGCATCAAATGCTTTTACCTGGTAGCTGCTGGTATTATACTTTGGCCATGCGGGCAACCCTGGGCCATTTGGGTTTCCGGTTTTAATAAAGTTTACCCAATAGTCCGACATCAGCTTTGCCAGCGCATGATCGGCAGGTTCAAATGGACGGTTATTTAAAAACTTCAGGTTATCCAGCATGTAAGGCACCTCGGCGGTATGGAAGGCACCGTATTTCTTCATATCCCCTTCGGCAGGCACTTTACGGTCGAAATTGTAAATGTACACTGGCGAGTTAGGGTATTTGCTTTGTATGCCTGCCCATTTAAATCCTGATACTGCAAATACCTGGTCGCGGGTAAGTTTTATCTGAGATTCTGTGGCCTGTTCATCCGTTTCGGCAGGGAAATATTTCAGAAATATTTCTGCATCGGCACCATATTGTGCCTGGGCCTGCTTTTTAAAGTCATCTTTCTTTTTTGGTCCACCACCAAACTCGTCATAGTTCCACCCCGTTATCAATGCAACGTGGTTTTGTTTGTTGGCAGCAAAGATATCAGCAACGGATTTGGGTAACACATAGCCATCCACTATTGGAGCAAATTGCCCCTGGAACTTTTTCATTACTTCTTCTGCCGGCATGGCCCTCATCTCAGCCAACGTTTTAGTACCCGCTTTTTCAGCCAGTTTTGAGCCTTGTTCCTCGGCAGTCTGTAATTTGTTGGATGCCAGTACAGGGTTCTTTACCAGCAATGATCCGCTTTCGGCAATTGCCCCTTTAAATAGTCCCTTTGTCAATGGCGATGCTACGAGGCAGTTCACACTCATAGAGCCTGCCGACTGCCCGCCGACGGTTACATTATTCGGATCGCCACCAAAAGCCGCGATGTTTCGTTTTACCCATTTTAAAGCGGCTACCTGGTCCAGCAAACCATAGTTACCGGATGCTTTGCCACCCGATTCTTTGGTCAGCTCCGGATGGGCCAAAAACCCGAACGCCCCTACCCTGTAATTGATCGAAACAAATATTATCCCTTTTTTGGCCATCGCTTCACCGTCATATATCGGGCAGGCAGTACCGCCGCTACCGAACCCGCCACCATATATCCACACAAAAACAGCCTTTTTATCAGCTTTGCTTTTGGCATTTGTCCATACATTCAGGTAAAGGCAATCCTCACTAATCGGAGCTTCGGGTATCAAAAACTCGGAAGTATAAACCATAAAAGGCACGGGCTTGCTCTGCATAGGGCTTGCGCTAAAGGCATTGCATTTTCTTACGCCATCCCAATGTTTTGCCGGCTGGGGTGCTTTCCAGCGCAGGTCGCCTACAGGGGGCGCAGCGAATGGGATACCTTTATAGGCAGTCACATCTCCGGTTTTCACTCCCGAAACTAAGCCAGCCTCAGTTGGGACAACAGCTAAAAAGTTGGCTTTATTAACGATAAACGAATAAAAAAGAAGAGACGCTGCAAGCATAGCAACGCCAGGAGCAAATTTTGCTTGTTTTTTCATGGCAGAGCAGATAATAAACAAATTGGTTGTGTCGGGTTGACGCAATGTAATACATGTTTGGGAGAAATCAAAATAGTGATAGTTGATTGAGTTAAGTGGTTGATTAGGTTTTGATCGGGTCAGCTGTTCAACACAACTAATCCTTACCCGATCAACTTAATCTAACATAATCAACTTAATCAACCATTCAACCATATTAATTTCCCAAATATTTTTTTAGCTTGGTGGCTGAATTTTACAGAACCAATTTATAGACATGAAAAATAACCGCGACAGCGTTGCATCATCCGTTTTAAATTATTTTTTACAGTTTTTAGGCGTTGCCATTTTTTACTGGTTACTGATTTATACCACCATACATTACTGGCTAAAGGGGTTTGTATACAAAATAGCTAAAGTGCGCTACGAAGCGGGACCGAATTTTACCAAAGAGCTTTATTTACTGCTGCTTATATTCGTTATTTTTTGTTACCTGGCAAACCGTTTCCTCCTCGATATTTATCACCGCAACACCGCCAGGCAACTGGTCATCTCTATAATGGTCGATTACTTTGTCTGGCCGTTGCAGATCCTGATCATGCTAATCTGGAACAATATGCATATTGTCAGCATAGCTGATGACGTAAGCACTTTATACAATATTTACATTGTTACCGGGTTGCTTATAGTGAAGAATGTGATCGCCATTAAATTACAGGGCAGCAAAACAACTTCTGTAGCAAAATCCTGACTTGAAGTAAATTAATAACGATTTTTCAGGATTACGAGAAAGGGATGATCACCCTGAATTTGCTGCACACCCCGGGTTCAGAGCGCACCTCTATTTTTCCGTTAAGCTGCGTTACTGCATCCTTAACCAGGTAAAGCCCAATGCCTGAGCTCTTTTTATTGTCGCCCGACATGTAAAACTTGTCAAATATACGGTCCTGATCTTTCAGGCGGATACCTAAGCCATTATCTTCCACCTCTATCACCATTTCTTCATCGGCGCGGTATGATTTTACTTTTACCCATTGCTCAGGTTTTTTTGCATCGCTGTATTTGATTGAGTTTGATACCAGATTATTCAGTATCACCTGTAGTTTAAGCGCATCGCTTTGTATGTGAGTAAGCTCAAGTTCTTTATAAAAGTGTACACGATCGCCGCCATTATGGTAACTGTTTTGTTCGATCACATTATCTACAATGTTGTTCAGACTGCACTCGGTTTTGCTCACACCGGTATGCTTGCTCTTGATAAATGTTAGCATCTCATTAATAAAGCGGTCCTGCTTTTCGAGGCTTCCTTTTATCATCAGCGTATATGCCTTTATTTTCACCAGGTCCGATTCGTCATCCATCAGGTTGATCAGGCCCATTATTGATGCAAGCGGCGACCGCAGATCATGCGTTACATTGAATACAAATTTGTCCAACCCGGCGTTGATCAGCTGCAGACTTTCGTTTTGCTCGATAATTTTCTTTTTTGAATTTGATAGGTTCCGTATCATAATAGCAGCCGATGTCAGCGAGCAGAACACAATCACCAACGTAATAAATACGTTGGCAGCAAATACATAGGTATTGATCTGGCGGCTTATATTACCAAGTATCTCCGAAAATGCCTGCTCCTTTTCGGTCAGTGAGGCTGAATTTTTATTGATCGTCAATATCATTGCTCTCTTTTCATCTTGCGACATCCCACCCTTCATGATCTCGGTATGTGCCGTTGCGCCTATCCGATCAAGCTCATTGATCATCTCGTCACCGTCTTTCCATATTTCGACCGCTTTTTCAAACATGGGTATACGCTGAAAGCTCTCAAACAGCCATATCATATTATCGATATCTTCGGGATGATTTTTACCGGCTAAAAGACCATTTTTTACCAGGCTATAATCAATCGGAGGAGATGTTAGTCCTATGCGGGCAATATTGTCACCTTTAGGTATGGCGATAGAACTTTGAAATGCAACGTAATCCGATTTGTTGCGCAGTGATATATAATTGATCAAATAAGCTGAAGCGTCTTTTTGGCCTTTTGAATATTCG
>DATHLW010000395.1:0-3627 GCA_035487675.1 Mucilaginibacter sp.
AATTAAATAGCGGTACCGGCGAGGATGCAATATTTTTTGCCGAAAAGGGCCACCATGTACATGCTACAGATATATCAGAAGGCATGCAGCAGCAATTAATGCTGAAGGTTCAGAAACATCAATTAGGTGAAAAAATAACCAATGAGTTATGCTCTTATACTGCTCTCGGTCAGCTTATAAACAAAGGGCCATATGATCTTATTTTCTCCAATTTCGCGGGACTAAATTGTACCAATGAACTGGATAAAGTCTTAAAGTCATTATCCCCGTTGTTGAAACCGAATGGTATGGTCACACTGGTTATACTGCCCAAATTTTGTTTATGGGAAACGCTCTTGTTATTCAAAGGTAAGTTTCGTACTGCATTCAGACGTTTTTTTAGCTCAAATGGAAGAACAGCACACGTGGAAGGTAATTACTTTAAATGCTGGTACTATAATCCATCTTATATCACAAAAAGAATGAAAGATCAATTTGAGGTATTAGGCATCGAAGGCTTATGTACCATTGGCCCCCCGTCCTATATTGAAGGCTTTGCTGAAAAGCATCCCGGCACTTATTCTTTTCTAAAAAAATGGGAAGATAAACAAAAATCCCGCTGGCCCTGGAAGTATATGGGGGACTATTATATCATTTCGTTAAAGAAGAAGTAAGAAGGTATTCAATTTCAATTCACCGCGCTGCTCTCCCAATGCTCTAAAAGCTGCGACAGTTTCGCCTGGTATTTAAGGATGAGTTTATCCTGGAAATTCTTAGGATCGGGTTTGGCATAGTGTTTACCGGTGTCCATCCCCATGATGATCCCTTTCATGTTGAGTTTCTTTTCCTGCTGTTTTTTATCCCACCTTTTCGCTGTGATATTCATCAATATAGTATCTATTGCGTTACCGGCACGGTTGTTAAACAACATTTCGATTAGCTTTTTTAACCACGAACGCTTTAATGACCGGGCAGTGGTAAGCCGCATGCATTTGTGTGGCAGGAAACCCCTTGTCCATACGTTGGAAGCATAAAATTGCTCGAATGTTGTATCGCCATGCAATGGTATTAAAGTGGCAATTTCGATAGCGGTATAGATATTTTTCTCTTGTATCTGCAATTCCTGCTCGTCAATATAATAGTTCATGCAAAAATAGTGCTGGCGGTTTACCAAAAATGTCAGCTTCTTAAAACAATGCATCAGCGTGCGTGCAATCCATAACCGGTTTTTAGCAGTGATAATGAACAGGTCTATATCTGAATCATCATCTGCAAAATTTTTTGAAAGTGATCCTGAAATCGCTATCCCTTGCACAAATGGAAAACGGATAAGCAGGTTGCTCACCTTTTTGGCTGTACCAATCATCTTCTCCGCTTTAGCGTTGCCCTTTATCCGGCGTTCAATTAAAAAATAGTCGTTTTTTAAAGTATAGAACTTGCCAATATGATAAATCAGCCTGTCAATCACCAGGCACCTGAGCGAATAATCAAACTCTTCTGCATTGCACTTTGCCGGCAAATAGAGGTATATCTCATCTATTGTCAACGGGTAATGAAACAGATCGAAATATGCGATGGTGGCCAATATATGTTTCTTCGTGTCGGACAAAGTGATATGAGTTAGTGGGTCAGCATTCTCTTTATATTAATGACGATTCAATTACGTGTTTGGTTGCCGCTTTTCTTAAATATTTATGCCTTTTTTCGGGCAAATTGATCTTTTCAGGCTGTTCAGAAATAAAAATAAAAAAGCTCAGGAAGAAGCTATAAAACATCACTCCTTTATCTGCATCAAGCACATTTTCTGATAGCGAAACAATGGTTATCAGTATCATAAAGCTGAAAAACAGTACATCCCTTTTTCGTATCGCTCTTTTGAAGCCATAAACCAGGGTTGTAATGTATACAGCCAATCCCAATATGCCGGTTTTGATCAGGAAGCTCAGGTATTCATTGTGTGCGTTCAGGCGGTGCAGGTAGGAACTGTAGAATTTTTTGGCAAAGTATTGCTGTTGTAATAACTCTATTTCAGATCCTGTGCCATGACCAACTATCGGTGATTTTTTGATAATGTCTGCTGCAATTTTCCATCTTTCCAGGCGAGGCTCTACTGTTTGTCCTTTAAATGATGCAGAAAGATCCTCTTTCAATTCAGCAAAGTAACGATCATATAGTGCGCGCGAATTAAAAATCCCGATTATCATAATACACGATAATGTTCCGGAGATCAATAGGTACCATCTGCGCTTATTGCCCCGCAATAGGAAGTAAGGGATCGCGAAATTGATGACAAGGAACAAAGCAGCAAAAATGGATTTCGAACTCAATTGAATGATCCCTGCCGTAAGGATGAGGCAACAAGTGAGATAAAAAACGATATTTCTGGCTGACACCCGCTCGCCTATCAATCGCGATAGCAAATAGATAAGTGCTATGGCAATTTGTAAAGACAAAAATGTGGCATGCATATCAATCGGCTCAGAGAAATTATGATTGGTAAAAGCATGCGTCAATATAGACGATATTGGCAGATGATAATATTTTATCGTTTTTAATGCATCAAAATACAGGTAAAGAATAGTAGCTGTGCACCCTAAAGCAAAAGCCAGCAATAACTGTGGGCGATATTTTTTTAAATCCAGGGGGTTAAAGCAGAATATTAATGGCAACAGTAAAATGGGCAGATAAAGTTCCCATTCCAGTAACGATTGTTTAAAGTTGATGGTATATATCGTACCGATCAGCGTTACCCAAAATACAGATTGCAATATTGCCATGCGCCAGGTGAATACCGGCTTTACAGAGGACCTCCTGAACTGGATAATGGTATGAATAGCCAGGCTGGCCAGTATCAGATGGCTGTAAAACCGGTCGAACGGCAGGCTTAGCAAAAGCAGCATTACATGGTAATAACTGATCTTGTTGGCCAGGTTATCCTTAATAAGAAATAACTCTTTCATGCTTTAAGCGTTCGTAACAATCCACTATGTATGCTTCATACTCATTGATTATCTTTTCCCAGTTAAACTGGAAGGCGATCTTGTTATAGTTATTTTTCACCATAGTGAGCTCAGTTTCCTTCCTTTGCACATTTTCAACCAGGTGCTGTACGCCCTCTGCATCTGAAAAATAGAAGGCATCCGAGTGCAATACCGATTTATTGAAAGGATTGTCGTGCGCAGCAATCAGCGCTTCGCTGGCCATGGCTTCTAATAATGATGGGTTGGTACCGCCAACACTATGCCCGTGAAAATAGAGGTAGGAGTTATTTTGCATTACCCGCACTTTTGCGGTATCAAAAATTGCCCCCTTGAATTGTATGCGCTCGTCATGTTTAAAGCGGTGCCTGATATATTGGCCGAAACGGTTCCCTGTATCCCCCAAAACCTTAAATGTCCGGTGCGAGTTGCTGTTATTAAAGCCTTGCAGTATCGTCTCGATATTGTTTTCGGGTTCCATGCGTGCCATCAGTAAAAAGTAATCTTCCTTTTTTGCCGATGCAGCATCCAGTTGCTCCCTTTCTATCTCGCTGATCAGGTCGGCGCCATACGGAATGTACTCGCTGTGGATCTGGTATTTGTTCTCTAAATAGGACTTGATCACCCGCGAATCGGAAATATAAAAATGGCTATGTTTTACAGCTAGCTT
>DATHLW010000396.1:0-2567 GCA_035487675.1 Mucilaginibacter sp.
CTGATTTCCCATAAACGTTTACGGGCAGCAGTATTTTCAGCTTCAGGTGATGGCTTAGCAACCTTACATTTTTCAAAGTATAGTCCGCTTTTTTGTTCGAGGCCGGGCTGGCTGGCGAGATAAATGGTTGTTTCGGCACCTTTTTCAGGTGTGATCATCAATGGTTTTAACAACCATACTAATAGCTTTAAAAACCCTTTTGCCCCCTCCCATATACTGGTTTTTACTACCCCCGGATGCAATGCATAGGAGGTGATGCCCGTTTGCCCATATTTCTCAGCAAGCGATTTGGTGAAATAGATATTATACAATTTGCTTATACCATACGCTTTAAAAGCTTTATATGGCGTATGCTCCCATTTCAGGTCATCGAAATTGGTTTTGGCTGATCTGTGCGCTTGCGAACTTACATTAATAATACGCGCCTGCCCCTTTTGAAGCAAAGGTATCAGGCTTTCGGTCAGCAGGAAATGCCCGAGGTGATTTACCGCAAAGGTCATCTCGAAGCCATCCTTGCTGAACTCTTTCTCCTGGAAGGCACTGCCTGCATTATTGATCAGGATATTAATTACAAAAAGTTTACTGTTGAGTTCTGTCGCAGCATCCCGCACGCTTTGAAGATCAGCTGTATCACACTTCACCACATAAATATTTTTGTTCCCTGTTTGCGAAATGATCTCCTCTTTTACCTGCTCCCCTTTTTCGGTATTGCGCACCAGCATATAAATAGAATGACCCTTTTTTGCCAGTTCCAGTGCAGTTACTTTGCCTATACCGGATGTAGAGCCTGTAATAACAGTAGTGATAGCAGCCATATTTTTCAGATTAAATGTGAGACAAGATAAAGGATTATATGTTTTTATAGGGTTGCGAAAAATTAATTTGTTAAAAAATGTGAAATTGTTTGGATAATTACGAAAAATTCGTAGATTTACGAAACAATCGTAATAACAATGGAGAAATTAACCAAACAGGAAGAAGAAGCAATGCAGGCCGTATGGCAGTGCGGTTCGGGATCAGTAAAAGATTTCCTTGACCTGATGCCAGAACCCCAACCCCCTTATACCACCCTTGCATCCACAATCAAGAACCTGGAACGCAAAGGCTTTGTTACTAGCGAAAAGGTGGGTAACACCTATCGTTATATGCCTGCCATAAAAGAAGAGGAATACAAAAAGCGCTTTATGAACGGTTTTGTAAGCGATTACTTCCAAAATTCATACAAGGACCTGGTCACATTTTTCGCCCACGAGAAAAAGATTAGCGCCAGCGACCTGAAAGAGATCATCAACCTAATTGAAAACACTAAAAAATAATAACCATGCCAGCATTATTCTTATTTCTGTTCAAGGTTAATATTGCCCTGGTACTATTTTGCCTCGGCTATTACGCGGTTCTGCGCCACCTTACCTTTTATACCCTTAACCGGATATACCTGGTAGTCGCCATCATTTTTTCGACGCTTTATCCTAATATTACCCTTACTGATTTTGCTCAAAGTCACCAGCAATTGACTGAGCCCGTGCAAACAGTAATAGTAAACTGGAAAACCCCGGCAGAAAACTTTGTAAAGCCTTTATACCAGCCTAATTATTGGCAGTGGGTCGAGGTGATATTCTGGGCGGGGGTTATCCTGTTTGCAATACGCCTGATGATACAGCTATTCTCACTGTTCCGGTTATACCGCAAGTCCCAACCCGGACAAATCGAGGAGCATACAGTACGCCTGTTAAAAGATGATATCGGCCCCTTCTCCTTCTGGCGGAGCATTTATATCAACCCAACCAAATTATCTCCATCCGAGCTTAAAAATGTATTGGAGCACGAGCAGGTGCATGTGAGCCAATGGCACACACTCGATTTGTTATTGGCCGAGTTGAGCACCATTTTCTACTGGTTTAATCCCGGCGTATGGCTGATGAAAAAAGCCGTGCGTGAAAACATCGAATTTATTACTGATCGAAAAATATTACAAAAGGGCACCGACAGCAAAGAATACCAGTATAGCCTGGTAAGCGTGAGCCTGGCCACAATGCCCAATACTATTGTCAATCACTTTAACATTTCAACCATCAAAAAACGTATCATCATGATGAACACGAAAAGATCTTCGGGGTATAATATCACCCGGTATGTATTCCTGGTACCCGCAGTTGTTGCTTTACTGCTTGTTTTCAGCCTTTCAAAAGCCGAAATATCAAAAAAGGGTCTGCATACTATTAAATCTATAGCTACCGCAATAAGCAATGTAGCAATAACTGATAATGACCGGCCAAATCCGGCCCATATTAAAACTACAAAACCTGCCTTAGCTAAAAAAGTAAATATAACTGCCGACACTATTTATTCGGGCAAGGCAAAAGATGGCAAAAAGTCATTTATGGTGATGGCTGACGCTAATGCCGACTCAATTAATTATGTCATCAACGGCACAAAGGCCACAAAAGCCGAGGTAAAGGCCCTTGATCCGGCCCGTATCAACAGTATTGAACTGCTGACCGCCAAAACCGCAAAACAGTTTTACCCTGAACTGGATAACGATAAGCAGGTAATGTTTGTAACAACCG
>DATHLW010000397.1:0-11894 GCA_035487675.1 Mucilaginibacter sp.
GAAAAGATAAGTATTTACAAAAAATGATACCGGTACCCGCAAAATTGCACCGGTTAAAATTCCTGCTAAAAAGCACAACCCGAATGGGATATATTTTTTATTATTAAGCAGGTACGGTACAGTATACAGCCAGTTGAAGTAATAGTTTCCTGCAATAAATACCAGGTAGCAAAACTGGATGGTAATAGCGTGGGTAAGCACAAGCGTACCGTTCCTGAAAATATATATCCAGAACAGGTAGGCGAACAGCCAGAATATAAGATGATATATAAGTTTGCTGAATTTCAAAATTCTTTTATTGCTTATCGAAATTAATACATTAAAATACTGTTTATATTGTTCTTATAAGTAATATGCCGGAAATTATATTCCATTGACAATCTTCCAATGTTTATTTTAGCGCAGTATCGCCGTCGGGGAAGGCTTCTCCTTTATGGCAGGTATTGCAGGTAATAGTAAGCGCATTGCTCCCAATTTCAGGATGTTTGACCTTAAAATACTTTTTGTTGATGCCTATGGTCATACGCATCATGCCTCTTGCTATCTCTTTTTCCGGCTTTTCATCGCTTGCAAAATCAAGTCCGTGCCCATCTTTCGCATTTGCATGACAAAACCCGCAGGTTACACCAAGGCCGTCCTCGAAATCGTCTGCCATGATCTCCTGCAGATCTCTTGAGCTGATATCTTTTGGCAATACTTTCAGGTTGGTGTAAAGTGGCTCATTTTTTGGCCCGGAGGTAGCTGCTACACTGCTGATCACTATGCAGGCCAAAACAACTGGTATAACAAGTCTCTTATTAAATTTCATTGTAGTTAATGCTAATCTGTATATACTTTACTTTTTGGCAAGCACATTTAAAAACACTTCCAGTTCGTTTGATATAGTACTGGTGCCGCCTACACCAAAATCCTTCCGGTTTATTTTGAATGAGCCTTTAAACTGATATTCGTCGGTGCCGGGTGTCGCAGTAAAGGGTATGCTGATATCTTTTGATTTACCTTTGATGGTTAATTTGCCATAAGCAGTAAAAGCATTACCGGCAGAAGCAATTTTAGATGATACAAAATGTATAACAGGATAGTTCTTTACGTCAAAATAAGTTGCATCTCTTAAATGGCCATCCCGCATATTATTGTCGGTGTTTACAGTGTTGGCATCAATAGTTACATCAAAACTGGCAGCGGCTATATTTTGCTGGTCAAAATTAATATCCCCTTTAAAGCCGGTGAAAGATCCTTTTACATCAAATCCGAAGTTGGCGATCTTAAATTCAAGTGTAGATCCTTTGTCAACGGGTTTATATTGTGCCTTTGCAAGACTGATAGAAATAATGGATATAAGGAATAATAAAACAGTTCTTTTCATGATATTGAAGTGCTTGTAAATGATGCAAAGCATGGAGCCACCCCAAGCGGCGGCCCCATAATCAACGCTCATTTACACCAATGAAGGTTCTTAATTATCTTGTTTAATAAGTGGAGTGTCGGTAATAGCCAACGTATGGTTGTGTTCCTGGTAGTTTACACTCGTTAACCCAAGCAGTCCCCGTAGTTTCTCTGCCGGAACTTTCATCGGGCCGGGTGACGGAGCTGAACCCGGCGCTGGCTGTGGAAATGCAGTGGAATTAGCCGTATGAAAGGTAATGTTACCTTCTACTTTCTGTATAGTTTGATGGATGTGCCCGTTTAGCACAGATACAGAGCCAAAGCGTCTTAACAGTGCCAGGGCAGCCTCGCTATCCTGTGTGCCCCAGCCCCATTGCGGGTATATAGCCCAAAGCGGGATATGCGCAAAAACCACGATTGGAGTGCTGTTGGTATATGCTTTCAGGTCGTCAGCCAGCCACTTCAGCTGATCCGGCCCGAGATACCCCAGTCCGCCATCCACATGGTTGGTTACATTCGTCAGTCCAATAAAATGTACACCGTTTGAGTCAAAGCTGTACCAGCCATCTCCTTTTGTTCCCTTGCCATAACGCTCAAGATATAATTTGCCATTATCAGTCACATCATGTTCGCCTGGTACGTAGAATATTTTATTGGTCTTCGCACTTTTTAACGATTGCTCTAATGTGTCAAATTCGTCTGCCTGTGCCAGGTGCGTCAGGTCGCCCGTATGCAGTACAAAAGACGGCGCCGATGGCATGCTGTTGATCTTATCAATAGTGGCTTGCAGTGTGCCCACTACATCCGGGTTGGCAGCCTTGTTAAAACCGATATGACTATCGCTGATCTGCACAAAACTGAAATCGGATTTAGGTACAACAAGTCCCTTTTTAAGGCCGCCTGTGGTTTTGTCGATCATCTGGCTCATGCCATATGCTTTCAGGATGCCGCCCGACATCATCCAGAGCACACCTGTGCCCGCCCATGCCATGCATTCCAGGAACCCTCTGCGGTCGATGCCATCGCCATTCAGGTCAGGAATGTGCTCATCATCATGATGGAAGTGATTTTTCATGTGTTTTGACTTAATGATTAATGAATTATATCACTAAGTAATACAACCATCCAGGGTTGATATAATTATTTACATGAAGCAGGGGAGATTCTTGATGAAATGGGGTTATAGGGGAATATAAATTAGGTAAAAAGGTAAGCCAACCATTGAGTGGATTTAGTAAAGGGAACAGGCGAAAGGTCGAACCTTTTGAATGATTTACAGCCGATTCTAAAATCAAAAGATATTATTGATATATAAGTATCGGCTATTAAGTAAACAAGAAGTTAAGGGCATGCTCCAAACGCATGCCCTTAACTTCCCATTTACGAGTTATTTTGCAACCCAGGTTGTACCATTGTATTGGAAAGTAACTTTCGTGCTAACATCGGAACCACCGGTGTATAATAAATAAGTAACTACATAGTCTATATTTACTTTTGGATTAGGGTAATCAGTGGTTAACACTAAAATAAATGCACTGTTAAGATCAGCAGGGGCCCATCCAGAAAAATCGCCATACTTGCCAAGATTAGTCCTTTGCGAAGCAGTTCCTATAGTTGAGTTCGCAATAAGTTTAATGTCATCAGATGTAAGCGTGTGATATATTGTTTGGTTTGGGGTCCATACGCCACCGGTTTTTAGATATGCCAAAGTAGCAGTTGTGGAGATATACCCCCAGTTATTGCCGTCATAAGTAAGCGCCAACACTTTTTGATAAGTGGAACCTGTGTATATTTGATAGCTTACGTATTCTACATCATTAACCCTTGCGGTATCCGCAATGGATATATCTGCTTTTAAGAATGCATTAAAATAACCAGGCAGGTTACTTATCTCGCCCGAGCTGAAGTTGTTATAAGCGCCATCGCCTACTGCAGCATACTGTGCCGGGGATACCTGGTATATTTTCTGCCAGGCACCATTCAGGTATAAAAATGAATTAACTACGGAATTGTCACTTCCTGTATATAAGGTATAACTTATTACGGCTAACTGATTGGCAGCAGGGTGTGGGTATTTATAGACTAAAAAGTTAAGTACATCTGATGCATTGAAGTCGCCATAATTATTACCGGTAACGGCAACATAATCGGCGCTGGTAACCGTATAGGATACATGGCTATATAAACTATCGGCAACTTTAACAGATGCAGGTGCAATTGTAAAGGTCACAGCAGCCGATGAACCATTGCCAAGTTGAGGTTCTTTTAAGCTTAAAATTTGAGGAACGTAGGTATTCGCATCCGTAACAGAATTAAAACTTAACGAACTGTAGGGATAATCTGTGGAAGGCAGTAATTGGTAATCTGTTGCTGCTAAAGTAAAAGTCATCGCTTTTGTATAAGCCCCCATTTGAATTATGGGCTGCTTTTGACATGATGTAAAAGCCAGTGCAACAAATGCTAATAAATAACATATCTTTTTCATTTCTAATATTTTTATGTTTTTCTTAAAATTTGATTTTTAAGCCTGTAGTAAATGTTCTTCCTAAACCATAATAAACATTAAGATTGGCCACTTGCCCTGAAGCATTCGGATCAAAGGCATCTGAAATATATTTAGTATCCAACAAATTGTTTACTGTTGCTATTAACGATGCGTTAAGGTTTGCGATTTTAAATTTGAATACAGCGTTGAGGTCAAAAGTTGAGTAGGTGGGTAATTTATAAGGCGTTGCACCTGGCGCAGTTACGGTTGAAAAATCAAAATTAGCCGTATAATTACCAAAATAGTTATAATTGGCGCCGAGCTTAAGGTCGGGCAGAACACTTACATCCATGAATAGAGCACCTGTAGTTTGCGCTGCATCGCCAACTTTAAGCCCTTTCAGAAATACCTCCGAAACAGTGGCAATAGCTTTTTGCTGGTTATTATAAACCGTAGCCGGGCCGGCGTTCCGTGAATAATACCAGTCGCCTATCGAAAGCATTCCGCCTATAGTGATATCTTTAATTGGCCTTAATCTAAGCTCCAGTTCAATACCCTGGTGCAATTCATCTACGCCCGAGATATTTACACTGTATTGCTGGTTCGTGGCAAGATCAAAGTAAGGGTTTGTAAATGTTTCATCTTTGTAAAGCGATCTGTAAAGATTTATTTTGGCACTAAAAATGGCGTTCTTATAGCCATAACCCAACTCATAGCTGAATAGTTTTTCAGGAACGCTACCCGTATTGACCTGGTTTGTGAAGTTCTCAAATACATTACCAAAATATGGTGGTTTTGTGAGATAACCTATATTAGCAAAGATGTTCATCTGACTGCTGATATTGTAATTAGCTCCACCTTTTATCTGATAAGTAAAAAAATTGACCGATTTACTTTTTTGGTTCGGGTCGCTGTTCAGGTAATTAAAATAATCTGTTCTTTTGTCGTCGCTTCCTGACCCGGCAAAAGTTAAAAATGCAGAAAAATCATTTTTTGAATACTCCGATTGTAAAAATATGCCTTCAGATGTAATATAATCCTTGTTGTAATAGTAGATCTTATCGCCAACAACAGCCCGGCTGATCGGGTTATTAATATCGCCGCCAGAATTACCTGAAGCAGCGGTGCCATAATAATTAAACAGTACATAGTCTGCCCCCAGCAGGTCGGTTACCTGCTGGTAATGCGTCCCTTCATAATACCTTAAATCGATACCTCCTGAAAAATCCAGGTATTTGGTAAGATTAGTTCTATAGGTACTTCTGATGTCATACCATTGATGATCATTGTGTGAGGCATATAAGTAAGTTCCGGCAGAGCCATCAACACTGGCGGCATTACTTTTTTCAACAGCAGTATAATCAAATGGGGAATAAAGGTTGCTTATTCTTGGTGGCGTTGTACCCCCTATACCCCCACCACCGCCAGTACCATATGTGGCATATAAAACTGTCGATAGACTTGAATTTTCATTAATAATCAAGTCATGATTTAGTGAAAATAATGGTTTACTGAAGAAGTTGTTATATGGATTAATATATTGACCGTCTTTAACACCCAACTCGTAATTCCAACGGATACCTTGTGGCGCATTCTGATAGTTAGCGATGCTTTCCTGGGGCCTTTGTCCGTGGGTTTGGCTCGCCCCCATTAAGGTAAATGATAACGTTTGATTTTGGGCCAGTACTTTTGAAAGATTAAAAAAGTAATTATAT
Organism: Mucilaginibacter sp.; assembly: GCA_035487675.1. GTDB lineage: Bacteria > Bacteroidota > Bacteroidia > Sphingobacteriales > Sphingobacteriaceae > Mucilaginibacter. The sequence continues at coordinate 5,587 of DATHLW010000397.1, forward strand.
CCTAAAAAATTTAGGCCATCAACATACCCGTTACCCTTCGTCCTGCTGCCCTGGAAAGTTGCAGCCCAACCTTGAGAATTCAAACCGGTTGATATTAAAACAGCTGTTTTATCATATCCATCGCTACCGATAGCCTGGGATACATATCCGCCTTTTTCGGCATCGGTACTTCGGGTAGTAATATTAACCGTACCACCAAAGGAAGGCACGATCACTTTAGAAGCACCTAAACCGCGTTGAACTTGTATGGATGTGGTTACATCAGTTAAGCCTGAGTAGTCTGACCAATAAATGGTACCGGTTTCAGGATCATTTACCGGTATCCCATTAATTGTTTCGGCAACATTGCCTTTTGCGGTTGAGAACCCACGAATACTGACACGCCCATCACCGTAACCGCCACCCTGCGCGGTAGCCATTATGCCAGGTATGTCTTTTAAAAGCTCAGGAATGCCCTGGGTCCCTATTTTTTCTTCTATAAACTGGGCACCTATGGAAGAAACAGCAATTGGTGTTTTTCTGTCTATGGCCACATCTCCGGTTACTACCACCTCTTTCATGGCATTAGCACTGGTCCTAAGCCCAATTTCGCCTAATTCTGTTTTTCCTGTAAGAGTTATTTCTTTCGTGATATAACCGACATAGGATATAACCAATACCGATCCGTCTGCCTGATCCATATTGATCTTAAAAGTACCGTCCAGGCCTGTCGTTGTTACATTGTTTGTCCCTTTAACAGAAACTGAAGCACCTATTAATGGATCTTTTGTATCCGCATCTATAACTTTACCTGAAAACAAGGTTACAGGGATTCCGGATAGGTCTGTATTCTTTATACGCAAGAGATTTTCCGGGAATTCTTTCCTTAACACCATGGCATGCCCTATGCTGGCACAGTTTGCTGCATTGAGACGAAGGCATGCTGCAAATAATATGATTGCAATTAATTGAACGCGTACCATTAATTTAATTTCCGAATTGATCCGGTAAGGGCAATTTATAGTCGGGTCAATTCTATTTACCGGCCCGTTTGTATGGTACGGCGTGGAAGCTGTAGAAAAATCCATAATTTGGTTTGGGGTTTTAAGTAAAACTGTATTTGTCAGTATGAATTTATAGACTTAGCCAAATCATTTGCCGGAGATGTTCGCTGCTCTTTCGGCCTGGTATTTCTGATTTTTTTGATGAAATCTTCCCTTTCAACACTCGTCGTTAAATGGAATAAGAATTATTTGCTTCAGATATGAAGCCCGCACTGTTAGCCTCTAAAGAATATTATAAAATTGGACTATGGACTTTGTGTTTATATTCAGTAATTGTTAACAAATTGTTACACTGACGTAACTTTTTTGTTGCAATTCAATATAAACTAAACGCAAAATATAAGTTGTAAATAAAAGCACGTGAACCAAAATGTGTGTTTACAAGCAGATTAAAGATTCTAACAAAATAAAAATTACAATATTGCACTGAATAGCAGAGATGTAGAGCGACAGGATCGAACTACTGTCCCCTTTAGGTGGATATGAATCCTACGCTCTAGGGGGTATATAAAAAAGAAAAGCCACCTAAATAGGTGGCTTTCTACCAGTGTAGCGGGGAGCAGGATCGAACTGCCGACCTTAGGGTTATGAATCCTACGCTCTAACCATCTGAGCTACCCCGCCGTAATATTTTTTTATCTTTTTATAAGCTTTTTTTCTGCTGTTTGTTTTAAAAACAGCCTCCATTTGCTTTAAACGTTATTCTTTATTAATCAGCCCTAAACCGGCGTCAAATAAAGCTTATACTCCGTAAAAAGAGTTTGCAAATATAGCAGAAATTCGTTTTCTTTAGAAAAAATGTTAAGATTTACGGCATTATATAAGCCGGTTGTTATAAACCCCTATGTCTGAAAAGAAGAAATTTAATATTGAGTACGAAATAAAGTCGTCGCCCAGGATACTATACGGTTTCCTGAGTGAAGCTAATGGACTGACGCAGTGGTTTGCGGACGATGTATCTGTAAGAGACCAGGTTTACACTTTTAACTGGGATGGCGAAGAGCAAAAGGCCAAATTATTGTGCACCAAAGAAAATAAATTGGTAAAGTTCAAGTGGATTGATGACGATCCTGAATATTATTTTGAAATGGAAATATTGCAGGACGAACTCACCAATGATGTTGCCCTGAGTATTACAGATTTTGCTGCTGAGGATGCTATAGGCGAACGCAAACTGATCTGGGATAACCAGGTAGAATACCTCATAAGCGTTTTAGGCGCGTAAGGGAATATAATTTTCCCTAATTTTGTAATGTGAAGAAGATTCATCTTTTATTACTCAAATCTTTCATCAGGCCGTTTATTGTCACGTTCATGATCGTAATGTTCGTGTTGCTGATGCTTTTTTTATTTAAATACATCGATGACCTGATCGGCAAAGGATTCGAGATCACCACTATTTTGCAGCTGATGATGTATGCCTCTGCAACCAATGTGGCCATGGCATTGCCTTTGTCTGTCCTGCTTTCATCCATCATGACTTATGGCAGCCTCGGCGAAAACTATGAACTGGTGGCCATCAAGTCAGCGGGAGTATCCCTACGCAGGGCCATGTACCCGATGATCATCGTAGTGTCGATCCTTAGCATTGCTGCTTTTATTTTCTCAGACAACATGCTTCCCGTTGCTAACCGTAAGTACTACTCCTTGTTATATGACGTAAGGCAGCAAAAGTCGGCAAATCTGTTGCCAGAAGGTGTGTTTAGCAGTAGTTTCCCAAATGTGTCCATCCGCGTAAGTAGAAAAGATCGTGATGGCCAGACCCTTCATGGTATCATGATCTACACTAAAAATGATGCTGATAATAATGTAAATGTGCTGATTGCAAAAGAAGGCAGAATGTACCGCACGATCGATAACCAGTTTTTAATATTGCAGCTTAAAGACGGTGTAAAGTATGAAGAAGATCATGGTGATAAAAATTATGAAATACGCCAGAGGTTTACACGTTTTCGTTTCAAGGAAACGGAACAAAAGTTTGACCTTTCTTTCATGAAAATACACCGCACGGACGAAAATCTGTTCAGACAGGCAGTACAGATGATGGACCTTAAACAGCTAAAGTATTTTGGCGATTCGACAAGGCGGCAAACGGATAGCCTCCGGAGCATGAATTATAAGCTTATTACTCCATATATCAAATATTTTGGGATACCCAAAAAATCAATCGATAAGAAAATTAAGTACGTCAAATTTAAAAAAGATAATTTACTTGGCGATCTGAGCCTGCAGCAACAAGTCGCTGCTTTAATGAACGCTCAGAACGAAGTACGCTCTGTTCAGGACTATGTCAAAAACCGGGCTGCTATGTATAAGGATATGGACAGAAGCGGACGAAACTTTGCTTTAGAATACCAAAAGAAATTTGAGTTATCCGCAGCTTGCATCGCGTTATTTCTGATCGGTGCGCCTATGGGCGCGATCATTCGCAAAGGAGGCCTTGGAATGCCGGTTGTGGTATCCGTAATATTCTTCCTGGTATATTATATAACATGGACGATCGGAGAAAAATCTGCAAAGGGCGGCGATTTGTCACCTGTTATCGGCGAATGGATATCGATCATAGTGTTAACACCAATCGGTATTTTTCTATCCTACAAAGCTGCCAATGATTCTGTGCTGTTTGATATGGAAGCTTATAAACGTTTCTTTAATAAATTATTGCGGCGTAAAGATGCTTAGATAGGTTCGAATGTTGTAAAATTGAAAGGTTGTAAAGTTGCATCTGCCCGTTCAATAACATTCCAACATTCCAACTTTTCAACCTTCCAACAGCAGAACAAGCAACTTTTACAAATATCCGACCGTATTGGATTTGTTATCTGTTAACTTTGTGATACACATAATTACACGCTGGCTTTATCATAAGCCTTTTACTCTACTGACCACCAAAAATGCTAAATACAATACAGGAAGCTATAGAAGCCATTAAAGCTGGAAAAACCATTATAGTTGTTGATGACGAAGACCGCGAAAATGAGGGTGACTTTTTAACTGCTGCACACAACGCTACTCCCGAAACGATCAATTTTATGATAAAGCATGGCAGGGGATTGGTATGCGCACCAATAACCAGTCAGCGGGCAAAAGAGTTGGAATTAGAGCCCATGGTAAGCAATAATACAACGTCACATGAGACAAATTTTACAGTCTCAGTCGATCTGCTTAAGGGCTGTACCACGGGAATTTCAGCTTCCGATCGTTCAAAGACCGTTTTATCGCTAATAGATCAATCCACAGGTCCATCCGACCTGGGTCGGCCTGGTCATATTTTCCCTTTAATAGCTAAAGATGGCGGCGTTTTACGTCGTACCGGGCATACTGAAGCAGCGATAGATATGGCTGTTCTGGCAGGCTTCGAGCCTGCTGGTGTGATCTGTGAAATTATTAAGGAAGACGGCGAAATGGCACGCCTTCCTGATCTCTTAAAGCTGGCCAAAGAGTTTGACCTGAAAATTATATCTATTAAGGACCTGATCGCTTACCGGCTTACTGCCGAAACCCTTGTACATAAAGAAATTTCGGTTAAAATGCCAACCCAATGGGGTGATTTTGACATGATAGCTTATACGCAATTAGATACTGGCGAGCATCATCTGGCTTTGGTAAAAGGAAGCTGGGAACCCGGCGAGCCTGTTTTAGTAAGGGTGCACAGCTCCTGTGTGACGGGTGATATTTTTGGTTCCTGCCGATGCGATTGCGGACCTCAGCTTCATAAGGCGATGGAGATGATCAGCAATGAAGGCAAGGGTGTAGTAGTTTATATGAACCAGGAGGGCCGTGGCATAGGCCTTATCAATAAGCTGAGGGCCTATCACTTGCAAGAGAACGGTTTGGATACCGTAGAAGCTAATCTGAAACTGGGCTTTAAAATGGATCAGCGGGATTATGGTATTGGGGCACAGATATTACGCAGCCTTGGGATATCAAAAATGAGGCTGATGAGCAACAACCCTAAAAAACGTTCCGGGCTAATGGGGTATGGGCTTGAGATAGTGGAAAATGTGCCGATCGAGATCACGCCGAATCCGCATAATGAGGCTTACCTGAGAACTAAAAGAGATAAAATGGATCACGCTATCTTACGTGATCATTGATCATTATCATCTGATTTTTCGTTCGCATTACCGGTGTTGCCGCCTGTACTTCCTGTAGCAGGAGTGTTGGTCGGCTGTGGAAGTGGGTTTACAGGTTGTTTTTTCTTGCCGGCGCCAAATATAGTGCGCAGGAATTCACCAAAAGTGTCAAAGTCTCTCTGGTAAACTAAACCAAGACCATTTACATATTGGGCGGTTAGTTGCTGGTCTATTGTGTTTAAAACAGTACCATTCAATAGACGATAGGAGTATCGGGCCGTAAGATTGCCGTTTTTTGTAATATAATACTGAGCGCTAAAATCTTTTGACAGGTTATTGAAACTCGAATTAAACAAGCTGTTATTGTTAGCATATAAATCGTTGCCTGTGATTGCGGTTGAGTACAGGCTTCCACTTAATACCACCCTTTCGTTGAACAATCTTAACGACGCGCTGGCGTCATTGAATGAACGGATATTCAAATCAAGGCTTTTAATGGTATTGGACTGAGAGATCAGCGTATTTAATTTATTGAAGGCTAACTCGCTTACAGCCTCGCTGGCGGTGTTTAATGTCGCAAAAGTATTATTGTTGCCTCCGGGTGTAAATCTTCTTGTCGCAATTATGCTCAAAGCCTGTCGCGTACGGTTGTTATAATCGCTTAAATAAGTTGAAAGGTTTTCTTTGATTGACGGATCTGTTGGAAAATTAAAGTCGAAGTCGATATTAGGCTGCAACAATGATTTGGTTAAAATCAAATTAGCCTGAACCAATACAAGTTCCTGTGGTAAAGGAATACCCGCAGCTGAGTAAAGATCTTTAATGTCAGTGCGCACCTCATAGAGTGCCTTCATGTTGATCTCGGCATTATTCGGATTGCCTGTCCAGCGGATAGTGCCTCCCTGTGTTATCTGGAAGTTCTTACTGATAATGTTTTTTGCTATAAATTCAAATTTGCCTGTTGTGATCAGGAAGTCCCCAAACATGGTGAAATCGCCCTGGCTGCTGATGTTCAATTTCAGGTTATTTGCAACACCCGAGCCCTCAAGTTTACCGTAATCAGTAGTTATCTTCACAATTGATTTTTCGTCTACACTCAGATCAAAGTTCAGGCTGACGCCATTGAACGGTTTGGGTTTGAGCGTGGCCTTTGTTGTATCATTATGACTTACAAACTTGATGAAATCAT
>DATHLW010000398.1:0-2322 GCA_035487675.1 Mucilaginibacter sp.
TCATCTTTGATACTTAATTTACTTCTTATGCGAAAATAACCATGGGATCAGATTGGGTTCCTTAAAAGCATCATCCCAGCTATTATGGTCGTCGTTAGGATAAACCGTAAATTTAGGATCACCACCTTCGGCTTTGATGGCAGCCACCATTATCTGTGAGTGGTCAAATGGCACTACGCTATCCTTGGCCCCGTGAAATATCCACATGGGAACTTTCTTAGCATAGATTTTAGCGTTCAGTGTATTGTCACCACCGCAAATAGTAAAGGCAGCTGCAAAAAGATCGGGTTTGCGCCTTAGCAATTCAAATGTGCCCATTCCCCCCATGGACAGGCCACCTGCATATACGTGGTGTTTATCTACATAAGGCTTATCCAACCATTCAGAAATGAGGCCTAACAGGCCCTTCATAGCTTTGGTCGGCTCGCCCCCTTCAAGAAAGTGAAAAATTGTCTTTCCTGAAGCATCGGTCTGTTTATCGACATTGCTCCAATAACTATCAGCGGGGCATTGCGGAAAAATAACAATAGCTGGATATTTTGCCCGGATAGTATCGTTCAGAAAAAGCTGCGTTCCATATTTTAACTGTGCTTCGTTGTTATTACCTCGCTCACCGGCGCCATGCAAAACCAATATGAGGGCATATTTTTTTACCGGGTTGAAATTTTGCGGGAACAGTATACGGTAGGGAATAGTATCTCCTTTATTAATATAACTGCCGTGATCGAATTTAGACAAATCAGGTGTTTGTGAAAAAGCAGGGAATGCCAGGCAAAGGCCCAGCATTCCTGTTAATAATATTTTTATTGCCTTCATTATAACGTTCAAATAATTCAAGTTTATTATCTGAACGTAAATTAAAGGTTTTTAAATTAATTCTTTGACAAGGCAGGGCTTTGAAAGTCTAATTTTTTTAAGCCGCGCTGTATTTCCGGACAGCTCATGAACAGTTTCCAGATCAGCCCACTTCGATAATTTTCTATCATTACCACAATTGGCCCCTGGTCAATTGCCAGGTACGATTTAGCATACCAGTTATGCGATTCGCTGAAGGCATCAACAAAACCATATTCGCCCCATATCTTATCACCCATATCATAATAAAAATGGCGTAGTGCTTTCATTGAATATTCTGGTGTGTAAGGAAACGCTGATAACGCTGCTGTTGGCGTGATCACACCCAGGTCATTAGTTGGTGAATGCGCATTATAGCCTTCATAGTTATCGCTGGCGGTCAATCCCCAGCAATCCTCGCCATAACCTTTGTAATGTTTGGGATTGTCCACACAATATGCATGGTTAATGAGCGTGTGGTTTTTATTTTGCTCCCAGTAATCGGCATATTGGTCTTTCAACCCCCTCGGGTCAAGGCCCATAAAAGAGTATTGCGAAAAGAATAACGGGCCTCCATAATCGAACCCTAAAGGCAATTTAAAGCCATAGAAGGTTTTACCATTCTTAAAGAAATCACTTTGCGCCCATCCGCCATAGTAAACGCTGGCTGGTATTGGATAACGCTCTGCCGATTCGCCCAAAATGTAGGTGATCATACATTCATTGAAGCCACGAATAGGGAAATTCATCACCCATCCATTGTTAGGCGACCAGTGCCAGTATAAATTATCACGGCCCCCCTGGGTGTACCAGCTCCATTCAATCTCGCTCCACATCCAGCTTATCACATCCCTTATTCTTCTTTCCTTATCATTATCCGCGTTAAAATACTGTCTTGCGCAAAGCAAGCCTTCAAAAAGGTAGGAAGTTTCTACAAGGTCCCCGCCATCATCTTTGCGACCGAATCGGATCACTTTGCCGGTTTCGCCATTCATCCAATGCGGGAAAACGCCATGAAATTCATCGGCCTTGTTCAAAAAATTCACGATCTTCAGCATACGGTCAACCGCTTGCTCATGGGTGATCCATTTTCGATGATCAGCAACGATCAGCGCCATAATACCAAAACCCGAACCGCCAGTTGTTACCACCTCATCGCCGTAATCAAAAGACGTGTTACTGCGCTCGCGGGCTAAACCGCTGACAGGGTGCCCAAAATCCCAAAAGTAACGGAACGATTGTCGCTGCACAACATCCAGCAGAGCACTGTCTGATAAGCCTTTGATAATACCAACAGGTTTAATCCCGTCCCCGGCTATTTTTGATTTATTTTGAGAAAAGCCCAAAAGCGCTAGCGAGCTTAACAGAATTGCGATAAAAAAAGATTTCATCTAATATCAGTTTTAAATTGTTATAGGTTCGGGCTTTGAAAGCCCAGGTTTCTCATGCCGGTTTTTACTTCAGGGCAGCTCATAAATAGGTTCCAAA
>DATHLW010000399.1:0-7800 GCA_035487675.1 Mucilaginibacter sp.
GGGCCACTAATCTGTTATTTGATCATTCGCTGTTTAATGGACATCCTAAGTTTTTAGGGTATATTACTTCTTCTCCGGCCCCCCTGGGGGCTTTATCAGATATGTTAGCGGCTGCAGTTAATCCGAATGTTGGTGCAAATATTTTAAGCCCTATAGCAACGGAGATAGAAAAGCAAACCATAAGGTGGCTTGCCGAATTTATTGGGGTATCACCGGATTGCGGCGGGATATTAGTTAGCGGTGGCAATATGGCGAATTTCACTGCCTTTTTAGCAGCAAGAACTGCAAAAGCGCCTAAGAATATTAAGGAAGATGGGATTTCAAATTCTTCCATGAAATTGCTTGTCTACTGCCCCAAATCGACACATACCTGGATAGAAAAAGCCGTTGTTTTCTTCGGTATTGGTCTGAAAGCGATCCGCTGGATAAATTTAGATGATAAACGCCGGATGGATAATGACGAACTGGAACAGACCATAAAAAATGATTTGGGAAATGGTTATATGCCAATGATGGTTATCGGTACGGCGGGAGATGTGAGTACAGGGGTTGTGGATGATCTTAAGGGCATTGCTACTATTTGCAAGCAATACAATTTATGGTTTCATGTTGACGGAGCTTATGGAATTCCCGCAGCAATTGTCCCGGATATTAAACCTTATTTTGAAGGAATTGAAGAGGCTGACTCAATTGCCCTTGATCCGCATAAATGGTTATATAGCCCGCTTGAAGCCGGATGTACATTGATGAAAAATCCTAATCATTTAATTGAGACTTATAGTTCTCACCCGGTTTATTACAACTTTGCGAGTGACGAGCATGCAACTCATAATTTCTATGAATACGGATTTCAGAATTCCCGTGGTTTCAGGGCCCTGAAAATTTGGACTACGCTGCAGCACATAGGACGGGAAGGTTACAGTAAATTGATTAGAGAAGACATTGAACTGGCCGGGTTATTATTTCAGCTTGCGGATGAAAATTCAGAGTTAGAGGCGGTTACATTAAATCTAAGTATTACCACGCTAAGATATGTTCCCGAAAATTATATCGATGATTCGGTCGAAAAAGAAATGTATTTGAACAAGTTGAATGAAGTATTAGTAAATGAATTACAAAGCGGTGGTCAGGTATTCTTATCAAATGCCATTGTAAACGGGAAATACTGCCTGAGAAGTTGTATTGTAAATTTCAGGACTTCAAAAAAGGACATAGAAGATATTATACAAATCATAGTCCGCCTGGGTCGAAGGGTTCATAAAGATTTACTGGACAAGGAGAAATAATACATACATCAGCGTTTTTTTACAAATTCCCCAATAGCCACCTTTCACCAGAAAGATACCCTCATTTTCTTATTATGTTTCTTTATTAGGCCGTTGCGCCTGGGTTTATAAGGCCCTCTTGCCTTGTATATTCCGTTATATTCAAATGGGATATGAATAATTATCAGCAAACATATTTAGTAAAATCATCCTTAATAAGGATCATTTGAAACTTAAGACGAAGCTTTTTATAACTAATAGATTATGACTGGGTTTGGGTATTTACCTACGCCAATGTGGGAGAAAAATAACACGTATTGTTGTTGAAAACTTTTTGGTGTAAATAAATGGGAATTTGTGGGAAAAAATGAAAAAAGTAGTTTACTTTTACTTTGAAATATTGCCATAAAGTAATTATGTCCCATTTTTTAGGCGAATTTGAATGTAAACTGGATGCCAAAGGCAGGATGATGGTCCCTGTTGGCCTCAAAAAGCAGCTCCCTGAAGCTGATAAAGAGGGCCTTGTGATCAATCGTGGCTTTGAAAAGCATTTGGTGATCTATACCCGCCGGGAATGGGATAAAATTGTTGAGGACTTGAGTAAACTCAATGCTTACGAGAAAAAAACGCGCGAATTCATCCGCTATTTTACCCGGGGTGCCTCTGAGTTGACACTTGATGCTGCCGGGCGCGTGCTTTTACCAAAGGCCTTGTTGGATTATGCAGGCATTAATGCCGATGTAGTATTGGCTTGTCAGTTTAACAAGATAGAGGTGTGGGCGCAGGAAGCTTACGACACGCAGATGGATAACGAGCCTGAAAATTTTGCTAACCTGGCCGAAGAGGTAATGGGTAGAGCAGGAAGGAGGGTGGATGAGTAACTACCATACTCCTGTAATGCTGAAAGAATGTATCGAGGGGTTGAATATCCACCCTGATGGTACTTATGTGGATGTAACGTTTGGTGGTGGTGGTCATTCGCGCGAGATTATGAAGCATTTGGGTGAAGGCGGACGTTTGCTTGCTTTTGACCAGGATGCAGATGCACAGCAAAATATAATTGCTGATGACCGCTTTGAGTTTATCGACCAGAATTTCAGGTATCTGAAAAACTTTTGCCGCTTGCATAATGCGATTCCTGTGGATGGTATCCTCGCTGATCTGGGTGTATCATCTTATCAGTTCGATCAGGCTGAACGCGGTTTCTCCATTCGTTTTGATGCTGAATTAGATATGAGGATGAATCAATCCTCCGGATTAAGTGCAAAAGAAGTGATAAATACTTATGATGAGGCTGACCTGCATCGCATCTTCGGAATCTATGGGGAGATCAAGAACGCTAAATCTTTAGCAAGGACGATCGTCACTGCCCGCTTGAATGCCTCGCTCAATACAGTTGCCGACCTGAAAAATGCCATCAATAGTTTGATCCCGAAAGGGAAGGAAAATAAATACCTGGCACAGGTGTTCCAGGCATTGCGAATTGAGGTGAATCAAGAACTGGAAGCGTTGAAGGATTTTCTGATCCAGTCGGCTGAGGTCTTGGTGTCAGGCGGGAGATTAGTGGTAATGTCCTACCACTCACTGGAAGACAGGTTGGTAAAGAATTTCATCGCCAAAGGAAAGTTCAGTGGCGAGGTAGAGAAGGATTTTTATGGTAATGATCAAAAACCTTTTGAGGCGGTAAGTCGCGGAGCGATTACTGCATCAGAAGAGGAGATAAAAAATAATAACAGGGCACGGAGCGCTAAACTAAGAATAGCTGTAAAAAAATGACCAATCGTTTACGTACAGAAGTTCAGGAAGAAGAAGCTGAGAAAGAGCTTATTGTCGAGGAAAAAAAGCCTGCAAAGGAAATTTCCGAGAATGCGCTATGGCAGCTTTTTAAGAAAAATGTGAATGCTGAAAGGGCGACAAGTGCTTTGCCTTTTGTGTTGTTTCTTGCTTTTTTGGGAATGATCTATATCGGCAATATGCACCTGGCCGAAAAGAATATCCGCGACATCGATAAGATGACCAAGGAGGTGAAGGAATTGACATGGGATTATAAAACTGCCAAAGCTGATCTGGCTTATAAAAGTACGCTGAGTGAAGTTGCAAAGCGTGTAGATACATTGGGTATTAAGGAGTCTATCGAACCGCCGCAAAGGTTAAAAGAACAGGAGGTGAAGGATGGGCATTAGGACAAACATACTTTTAAGGGTATACCTCGCGTTCGGGCTTATATTGCTCTTCGCAGGAGCTGTCGTTTTCCAGCTTTGGCGTGTACAGTTTGTACAGGGCCAAAAATGGAAAGCTATGGCAAAAACCATGTCGGCCCAGTATATCAATATAGAAGCTGAGCGCGGAAATATTTTTGCATCGGACGGTAGTTTGCTGGCCACATCAGTGCCGGAATATGAACTGCACATGGATATGCTGGCAGGCGGGATTGCGGATGATGGTGTGTTCCAGGAAAAAGTAGATTCACTGGCGCTTTGTTTGTCAAAGTTTTTTGGTGATAAATCGCAGCGCGACTATGCAAGAATGCTTCGTGAGGCCCGCAGGGATGGCGAGCGTTATCAATTGATCAGGAGAAAAGTTGGCTTCCAGGAACTGAAGGAAATACGCAAGTTCCCGATTTTCAATATGGGTAAATACAGGGGTGGGTTGATTGTGATACAGGAGAACAAGCGTATCCTGCCGTTCCGCTCACTGGCTTCCCGTACCATAGGATATAAAAATGATAACGCAAAAAATGCAGCTGGTAAGTCGGTTGCTGTTGGTTTGGAAGGCGCTTATGCCGATTACATCAACGGTGAGAATGGCAAGCGTCTGATGCAGCGTATGGCAGGCGGTGTTTGGATGCCGGTAAATAATGACGGAAATGAAGTCGACCCAAAAGAGGGCGCTGATATTATTTCCACCATTGACGTAAACTTCCAGGATGTGGCACAGGCCGCTTTGAAAAAGCAATTAGAAAAAACCGGTTCTAATCATGGTTGCGTGGTATTAATGGAAGTGGCTACCGGTGAAGTTAAGGCAATCGCAAATTATACCCGCACCAAAAGCGGTGATTACGAAGAACGCATGAACTATGCGATCAGCGAAGCTGCTGAGCCGGGTTCAACCTTTAAACTTGCATCCTATATGACGGCTATTGATCAGCATAAGATCGATACAAGTTCATTAATTGATGCGCAGCATGGCGAGTATGAAATGCTTAATCCGCGTACGGGAAAAGTGGTGCTTAGGATACGTGATGCTGAAGACCCTGGGACTATAATAAGTGCAAAAAGGGCATTTGAAGAGTCATCAAATGTGGCCGCAGCTAAGTTTATCTATGCGCATTACCACAATAATCCGCAGGAGTTTACAGATAAGTTATACAGCTATCACTTGAATGAGCAAAATGTCTTGCAAATACCAGGTGAAGGTATGCCGCGCATCAAAAATCCATCTTCAAAAGACTGGAACAAATTGCAAACGCTTTCACAAATGGCCTATGGCTATGAGTCGAAGTTAACGCCACTGCAAATGCTCACCTTTTACAATTCGGTGGCAAATAATGGCACTATGATAGCTCCGATTTTCGTTAGCGAGATACGCCGTTATGGAAATACAATTGAACGTTTCCAGGCTAGGGTGATTAACGAGAAAGTTTGCTCGGACGAAACACTTGCCAAGGTAAGAGGAATGCTGGAAGGTGTAGTGCAGGAAGGTACTGGCAAACTGGTGATCAAAAATAAAATGTATAGCGTGGCCGGTAAAACAGGTACTGCGCAAATAGCAAATGGGAAAATTGGGTACGGCGACAAGAATAGGCATCAGGCAAGTTTCTGTGGTTATTTCCCTGCCGATAAACCAAAATATTCTATGATCGTGGTAATCCATGATCCAACTATTGGTTCGCATTTGGCAGCATGGGTTGCCGGGCCGGTATTCAGGGCAATTGCCGACCGTGTTTATTCAAGCGATCTGGAAATGAACCAGGCTACACCATTGCAATATGTTGGCAACAGCCCAATGCCAAAAATAAAAACAGGCAATCGCAAGGCAACACAAGAGGTTTATAGTAAACTGAATATTAAACCGCTGTATGCATCAACCAGTAACGCGGTAGATACCAGCAACGGGGTGCCTTATGACGAGACAAAATATCAAAAAGGCGCAGTGCCTGAAGTAACCGGTATGGGTCTGAGCGATGCTTTATATGTATTAGGCAATGCAGGGTATAAAGTTTCGGTGCATGGCAGCGGGACAGTAGTTAAACAGTCGGTTAATGCAGGGAGCATTATTCCAAAAGGATCAAAAATAATAATCGAACTACAATGAGGTATTTGAGCGACATTTTAGAGGGACTTGCATTCACCGAACTTCAGGGTAGTGCTGACATGGAGATCAGTGCGATTGTTTTCGATTCGCGCAAGGTAGTGCCGGGTTGTATGTTCGTAGCTGTAAAAGGCACGCAGGTTGACGGGCATGATTATATAGAGCAGGCTGTAAGTAATGGCGCAGTAGCTGTGATCTGTGAAGAGTTGCCTGCCCGTGTTACCGGCGAGGTGGACTTTTTTATGGTGGCAGATAGTTCTGTTGCATTGGGGACGGTAGCCGCGAACTTTTATGATAACCCATCCGATAAATTGAAATTGATCGGAGTTACCGGTACCAATGGTAAAACCACCATTGCGACTATACTTTATAAGCTCTTTCGCGACCTGGGTTATAAGTGCGGTTTACTGTCTACTGTCGAAAACCAGATCAATGGCGAGGTTGTAGCAGCCACTCACACTACACCTGATCCTGTAGATCTGAATATGTTGCTGAGTGAGATGGTGATAAAAGGATGTGATTACTGCTTTATGGAAGTAAGTTCGCACGCCATAGTGCAGCACCGCATAGCGGACCTAAAATTTGCCGGCGCTATATTCTCCAACCTGACGCACGATCACCTCGATTATCATAAAACCTTTGACAGCTACCTGAAAGCAAAAAAAGCGTTTTTTGACGGCTTGCCTAAAGATGCTTTTGCACTGACCAATATCGACGATAAAAATGGTATGGTTATGCTGCAAAATACTGCGGCACACAAAAAGACATACGGCCTTAAAAATATGGCCGACTATAAGGCAAAGATCGTGGAGAATCAATTCAGCGGGTTGCTGATGAATATCGATAACGAGGAGGTATGGTTTAAGCTGGTGGGTACTTTTAACGCTTACAACCTGATGGCTGTTTATGCTGCCGCGATGTTGTTGGAACAGGATAGAGCTAAGGTTTTAACAAGCCTGAGCAAATTAACTGGTGCGCGCGGAAGATTTGATTACGTGATCGCTCCTAACGGCATTATCGGTATAGTGGACTATGCACATTCGCCGGATGCGGTTCAAAATATATTGAGCACAGTACATGATGTGCGTAAGGGTAAAGAAAAAGTCATCACTGTATTAGGTTGTGGTGGTGACAGGGATAAAACCAAACGTCCGATAATGGCGCGTGTGGCCTGCGAGTGGAGCGACAAGGTGATATTCACCTCAGATAATCCACGCTCGGAAGATCCTGAACAGATCATAAAGGATATGGAGGTAGGTGTCGATCCGGCATTTAAAAGGCATACGATGAGTATTATCGATAGGCGGGAAGCAATCAAAGTAGCCTGCAACCTGGCGCAACCCGGAGATATTGTGGTGATAGCCGGAAAGGGCCACGAAAAATACCAGGAAATAAAAGGAGTGAGAAATCACTTTGATGATAAAGAAGAATTAACAGAGGTGTTTAAAATGATGCAATAGTTATAATATGCTGTATTACTTATTCAGTTTCCTGGAAAAAAACTATAGTATACCCGGTGCGGGTGTGTTTCAATACATCACGTTCCGAATGGCTATGGCGGTTATTACCTCGCTGATCATCACTACGGTTTATGGCCGCAGGCTGATTGATTATCTGCGGTACAAACAAGTGGGTGAAACAGTAAGAAACCTGGGACTGGAAGGCCAAATGCAAAAAGCCGGTACCCCTACCATGGGTGGTATTATCATCATTTTAGGTATCCTGATACCAACAGTGTTGTTTGCCAAGCTGGAGAATGTATATGTGCTGATGATGATGGGCACAACGATATGGCTTGGTGCGATTGGTTTCATGGATGACTACATTAAAGTATTCCGCAAAAATAAAGAAGGGTTAGCCGGAAGATTTAAGATCACCGGGCAGGTGGGCCTGGCGCTGATCATCGGCTTTACGATGTACAGTAACCCGGATATTATTATCAGACAGGAAGTAAAGCCGCCAATTACCGTTGATGCCAGGGTTGACTTTCATATGAAAGGCAATAAACCGGTGTACACGCAGGATTTCAGGTCTACAAAAACAACTATGCCTTTTTATAAAAACAATGAGTTCGACTATGGTAAAGTACTCAAGTTTTTAGGCAAAGGATACGAGAGATACGACCTGGTGGTTTTCATGTTCTTCGTGATCATCATTATTACCGCTATATCTAACGGCGCCAATATAACCGATGGCATTGACGGGCTGGCAACAGGAACCTCGG
>DATHLW010000400.1:0-4380 GCA_035487675.1 Mucilaginibacter sp.
ATCTGATTTCCTATTCGCTTAGATTACGGCAAAAACTGGTTGACAAATTCAAACGGCATATGCATAGTCCGGAGGCTATTGCTGTTGCATCAACCCTGATATTAGGGTACAAAGCTGATTTGAGTAATGACGTGTTGCAGGCCTATTCTAAAACAGGTACTATCCACGTGCTTTCTGTTTCTGGGGCACACGTAGCTATACTTTTCCTGATGCTGAACTTTGTGCTGGGCTTCCTTAACAGGTTCAGATATGGTAAAACTATTAAAGCGATATTGATTATACTGATCATCTGGTATTATTCCTTACTTACCGGTTTCTCGCCTGCTGTTTGCCGCGCAGCGGTAATGATCTCCATGATCATCATCGGCAAAACTTACAGCCGGTATATCAATACATTGAATATCCTGGCCATTTCGGCTTTCTTTTTATTACTGTACGACCCATTCTTTATTTTGGATGTTGGTTTCCAGTTATCCTACCTGGCAGTAGCAGGTTTGGTGATATTTCAGCCGATAGTTTATAAATGGATGGATATTGAAAATAAATGGGGAGATAAATTATGGGCCGCATGCTCCATATCGATTGCTGCGCAGATAATCACTTTCCCTTTAAGCGCCTATTATTTCCACCAGTTCCCGGTTTATTTTCTGATCAGTAATTTGTTCATCATCATTCCTTCGGAAGTGATTTTAATTACGGGCATTGCATATTTGGTATTGCCGGACATCCCGTTTATCTCTTCTGCTTTAGGATGGATAGTTGAGAAGTCGATATTGCTCATGGATAAAGTACTGGCTACAATTGAATATTTCCCCTACTCCGGAATCAGCAAAATATGGATCACTACTAGTGAATATATACTGCTTTATGTTATCATCATCTGTGTATTCTATTTCTTATATAATCGTAAGAAGGTCCTGTTACTTAAAATCAGTTTTGTCTGTACGCTACTATTAGCTATCAGTGTCAGCCTTAAAAGGTGGGGCCATTCGCAAACTGATAACATTGCTTTTCTGAACCTAAGAAAACATGCAGGAATTGTATTTAAAAAGGGAAATGAGGCTGTTGTAGTCACTGACCTTAATGATACTGACAAAACTTACCGATATTCTATACAACCGTATTTAGATAGCTGCCAGGTGATTAATGTTCACAAGTTAACGCTGGATACAAATATTCGATTACCCTTCTTTCTGAAGAATAACAACTTGATGCAGTTTCAGAACAAACGGTTATTGCTTTTTGACAAAAAACTTGAAATGACGGAATTATCGCAGAAATTAAAAACCGACTATCTGTACATTTCAGGCAATCCGGATTCCTATGTTGATGGCATAAACAAAAATTACAACTACAGTCTTCTAATTATTGACAATACCAATTCAAACTCATTGGTTGCCAGCATGGAAAGACAAGCAACAGCACAACACATCAATAATTATATACTGCAACGTAACAAATCACTGGTGGTTCAATCTAATTAGCATTAATTAATAATTGGATAAATAATTTGTACCCAAAGCAATAAATATCTAACTTGTATCAAATAAACTGTAAAGTATGAAAGTCAAATTTTTAAGTCTTGCGCTCGGTATTGTTTTATCAGCAACGGTAATGAGCGCCAGCGCACAAAAAAGTTACACACAGGGCACTATTTCTTTAAGTACCGATATGCGCGGTCAAGCAGTCGATGCTAAAGTTTATTTTACTCCTGACTCTTCGGCACTCGCATTTTCAGCAGGGCCGGCAAACATCAAGATACTATCAAACGCTAAAAGAACTTATTTTGCTGTATTAGTTGACGTAGCTGTGGCTTCTATTAAAAAAGCCGCCATCGCTAACCCTGACGAAATTGAACAAACGATGGCAGCAATGCCAAAGTTCACTTTTGCTCCTACTACCGAAACCAAGCAGATATCGGGTTTTAACTGTAAAAAAGTAGTAGCAACAGATACCAAGACAAATAAAACTTATGATGTTTGGGTAACTAATGATGTTACTCTGCCACCTAGTGTTATACCTGATTATTATTCAGCCGCAGGTGGTGTACCTATTCAATATACCAGTTTCGCGCAGGGGCAATCATCAAATGTGACTATCACCGGTATTACTGATGCAAGCGCTCCTGCGGGTACGTTTGCAATACCTGGTGACTTTGACAAAATCACAATGGATGATTTGAAAGCTATGAGCGGTGGTTGATCCGTGCAGCTTAGCAATAAAAATAGCGATGCGTTTAAAACGCATCGCTATTTTTATTTAGAGTATTTGGGTCTTATTAATTGCTGACCTCACTATTCAACTGTCCCACCCACTGATTGAACAATCGGCTTTCCATTTCAACAGCTTTGCCAGCATGGAATTGCCAGTCGGGTGAAAAGTTTTTTAACTGGTTGATCATTTCTTCCAAATGGCCCTCTTCTTCAAGGATAATGGACTTTACATTCACTTTACTGCCTGTTTTATCCAGTTCATCCTGGTAAACCGGGTAAAGTTCATCGGCCCGGACCTCTATAGCATAGGTGACCAGCAAATAAGCTGCGAAACGTAGTTCTCTGCCTTTCAGTCCTAATTCCTTTTTCAGGTAACGGCAAACGTCAATATCCAGTTGGTTCAAATAGTACTTGCTGCTTTTAGGAGCGATCAGGTAATCGCTGGTATAGGTCGGACACTCTGCAGATTTTATTTTTTCGATCTGTTTTTTCAGATAGAATGCATGGCGATGCTCTTCAGCAGCATGTTTCAGAATAATATATGTAACCGTTTCCGGGTCCTCGCTGGCTGATATTTTGCGGGCACCGGTGTTCTCCATTAATGAGAGCGTATTTAGCCAGCGCGCATGCAACTGGTCATTATCAATTATGGTAGATAGTAGTTTATTGAATTCCATTTCTATAGTTCATCAAGGGCACTTTCAATTTTGCTGTAAATATAGTTTAGTTGCTCGTCGGTGATGCAATATGGTGGTAAAATATATAGAATGTTGCCCAAAGGCCGCAAGATGATCCCGGCATCCAGAAAATATTGATAAAGCCGGTCGCGCAGCGAATTAAAGTATGATGTATCTGAACCTGTCTCCCATTCCATCACCAGTATGGTACCTGTTTGCCTTGTTGTTCTGATCTTCGGATGATCTTTGATTTTCAATGCAAACTGCTTGTGCGCATTCGCAATTCGGTCAATACTTTGCTGTGTAGCAGGATCAAGAAAAAGATCTAAACTGGCCAAGCCTGCTGAGCATGCTACAGGATTTGCGGTATATGAATGCCCGTGAAACAGCGTCTTAAGTTTGTCATCAGATAAAAAGGCATCAAATATTTGTTGCGAACAGGTAGTTAGGCCTAAGGCCATAGTGCCTCCGGTCAATCCTTTTGAAAAACACATAATATCCGGCTGAACGGTTACATGTTCGCAGGCAAAGGATTTACCTGTCCGCCCAAAACCCGTAAATACTTCATCCGCAATCAACAAAACACCTTCTTTACGGCAATGCGCCATCAACTCATCTAAATATATTGCCTCGTACATCAACATGCCTGATGCTCCCTGAACTAATGGCTCGAATATAAAACACGTTAGTTCAGATTTGAGATATGAGATATGAGATTTGAGGCTCTTTATGTTTAATTCATCGGGTGTGTCAATGAACTCTACCTCAAATAACAGGTTATCAAAAGCCGCTGTAAAAGCGCTGCGCCCGCTAACAGCCATTGCGCCAAAAGTATCGCCGTGATAGGCATTTTTGAAGGCCAGTATTTTAGTCCGGTCAATACCCTGGTTGTGCCAGTACTGGAGACACATTTTAATTGCCACCTCAACCGCTGTCGAACCATTATCTGAGTAGAATGCTTTTTGCTGATTAAATGGAAGTATCTGTAACAACCGCTCAGCAAGCTCAACTGCAGACGGATGGGTAAAGCCTGCAAATATCACATGCTCTAACTTATTAAGCTGCTCGGCTACTTTTTTTGCGATATAAGGATGCGCATGTCCGTGAATATTTACCCACCACGATGATACCGCATCGATATAACATTTGCCATTCTCATCATATAGGCAAGCGCCTTCTCCCCGTACTATTGGAACAGGCGGTGCAGCCGTTTTCATTTGCGTATAAGGATGCCATATTACTTTTAAATCTCTATCTACCAGGTTCATGCGTTATTTATTAAAAGTTTTACTACGTGCTGATCGATTGGGAAAGTTACGTCTTCTATACGCAGATCAGCCAAATTTACCCAGCGGAAAGATTGCAATAAATCGCCTTCACCATCAAAATCAAAAGGAATCGTTTTAAATATCAAATTCAGAGGAGTAATGTTTTTAACCAGGTAATATACGCCGATGACCTGCGAATCATTAAAAACGGATTTGATATAA
>DATHLW010000401.1:0-8932 GCA_035487675.1 Mucilaginibacter sp.
CGGGTTATCCAGCTTGTCCGGACCATACCGAAAAGCTCACTTTATTTGAGTTGCTGAAGGCCGAAGACAATGCGTTTATGCATTTGACCGAAAGTCTGGCCATGACCCCTGCCGCATCCGTTAGCGGTTTCTATTTTGCACATCCGCAGGCACGATATTTTGGTTTGGGTAAAATCAGCAAAGACCAGATAGAGGACTATGCCAAACGAAAAAACATGTCTGTTGAAACCGTTGAACGCTGGATGGGGCCTAATCTGAACTATTAAATAGGGTAGCAGTTGCAGGTGATAGTAGCATTCATTAAATAAACAATTTATACATATTTTAGCTACAAAATCAACTTAAACAAAACTGCCACTGCTACTGCAAGTGCCACTAAAAAATGAAAATAACCGAACATATACAAAACGCTAAGGGCAAAACACTTTTTTCATTCGAATTATTACCACCTATTAAGGGTAACAGTATACAAAGCATTTACAATGCCATCGATCCGCTGATGGAGTTTAAGCCGCCGTTTATTGATGTTACCTATCATCGGGAGGATTTTATATATAAGCAACACGATAACGGCCTGCTTGAGAAAGTGTCTTATCGTAAACGTCCGGGTACAGTTGCCATTTGTGCGGCTATTATGAATAAGTATAAGGTGGATGCGGTGCCACATTTGATATGCGGTGGTTTTACCAAAGAAGAAACGGAAAACGCACTTATCGACCTGCAATTTTTGGGCATAGACAACGTGTTGGTACTTCGCGGGGATGCGCGCATGGCTGATTCAGGTTTTATCCCTACCCCTGGCGGTCATTCTTATGCTACTGATCTCCTACAACAGGTTGTAAACATGAACAGCGGTAAATATTTGTATGAGGACCATGAGGTTGTTAATGCTGATTTCTGTGTTGGCGTGGCCGGTTATCCCGAAAAACATTTTGAGGCCCCAAACCTGAAAACCGACTTCAAATACCTGAAACAAAAAGTAGATATGGGTGCCGATTTTATTGTGACCCAAATGTTTTTTGATAACAACAAATACTGCGAGTTTGTAAAATCGTGCCGGGATAACGGCATCAATGTGCCTATTATACCAGGGTTGAAACCGATCACTTCATCAAAACAGCTGATCAATCTGCCAAAAATATTCCATATCGATATTCCGGAGGACTTGAGCGAAGCCGTACATGCCTGCAAATCAGAAAAGGACGTAAAAGATGTCGGTATTGAATGGATGATCAACCAATGTAAAGAGCTAGTCGATTTTGGTGTTCCTGTTTTGCACTTCTATACTATGAGCAACCCCGGTCCGACGAGAAAAATTGCAGAGGCAATATTTTAATTATAAAATATTCATCTGTTTTAACTCAGTGTCTAACTGCTCAGCCGATGTAAAATGGATACACTGTATCCCAATCTCTTCCGCAGCAAGAATATTCCGGTAATTATCATCGATAAATAAAGATTCTTCAGCTTTAACATGATAACGATCAAGCAGGATATGGTAAAACTCGGGTGTCGGCTTTCGTATCTTTTCGGCACCTGAAACTACTATTCCATCAAACCATTTCAGGAAATCAAAACGTTCAAAAGCAACCGGGAAGGTCTCTGCCGACCAGTTGGTTAACGCATAAATTTTATACTTCCCGCTCTCTTTTAACTCCCTGAATATTTCTACTACATCGTGGAAAGCCTCGCCCAGCATCTCCTGCCAGCGGCTATAAAAAGCCCGGATGTTTTCCTCATGTTCAGGGTGCTTGTTTACCAAAAATTCAGTCCCTTCATGCAATGGGCGACCGGCATCCTGCTCCTCGTTCCAGTCTGATGTGGTAATTTCAGCCAAAAAGCGTTCCATTTCTGCTTCATCACTAAAAATAGTGCGGTACATATACCTCGGGTTCCAATCAATTAAAACTGCACCGAGGTCGAAGATGATGGTGTTGATCATAGGATATTCTACCCGTTCTTCAGCAAATATCTCTTAAATCCTTTAAAGTCTCCCCCCAAAGAAGCGGCTTGTTTTAATTTTCCTTCCAATAGCCTTACCTCACCTGGTATTTCGATAACCTTTGCAATATGCTTTGGTAATACATCCGGGAACTTACAAGGATGGGCTGTTGATAGAAATACACCTGTAGCTTTTCCGGTCGGCTGATCCTGCTGCCAATCTTTCAACGCTTGCCAGGCAATAGCGGTGTGCGGACAAGCGATATAATTATAATTGCTGTAAATTTTTTCTATCGCCTGCAATGTTTCTTCATCTGTATAACTAAAACCGATTATCTTCTTTGTCAGTTCTTCGCTGTCTTCTTTAAACATATCGGCAATCCTAACCCAGTTACTTGGGTTGCCTACGTCCATAGCATTTGATATAGTTTGTACAGATGCTTTAGGCTGATAAACTCCTGTTTTCAAAAATTCGGGAACAGTATCATTGGCATTGGTAGCAGCAATAAACTGCTCTACGGGCAAGCCCATTTTCCAGGCTAATATGCCTGCACCTATGTTGCCGAAATTACCGCTCGGCACCGAGAATACGACTTTATCTTTACCCTGTTTTAGCAATTGGGCATAAGCATTAAAGTAATAAAATGTTTGCGGGATTAGCCGGGCGATATTGATGGAGTTCGCTGAAGTCAAGCGAAATTTTTCATTCAATTCATGGTCTGTAAATGCTTGTTTTACCAGAGCCTGGCAATCGTCAAAAGTTCCGTCTACTTCAATGGCGCGAATATTTTGTCCGTTAGTTGTAAGCTGTAATTCCTGTATGCCGCTTACCTTACCTTTAGGGTAAAGAATGGTCACTCTTGTATTGGGCACGCCCAAAAATCCAAGGGCTACTGCACCGCCGGTATCACCGGAGGTAGCCACCAATACATCAAGTTGTTTTTCTCCGGCCTCTAAAAAATAACTCATTACACGGCTCATGAACCTGGCGCCAAAATCTTTGAACGCCAATGATGGACCGTGCCATAATTCCAGCACATACACGCTTTCTTCCAATCCTATTACAGGTGCATAAAAATTGATCGCATCGGTAATGATCGCCTTCAGATCATTTTCCGGAATATCATCACCTAAAATATTTTTTGCTACATGAAAGGCGATCTCAGGCAGGGTATAACTATCCAGGTTATTTAAAAATTTATCATCCAGCCTGGGGATAGAAACCGGCATATATAAGCCTTTGTCCTGCGGCATGCTATTAAAAACAGCCTCTTTAAAAGAGACTTGGTGGGAGGTATTGTTGGTACTGTAATATTTCAATTTCGTATACTTTAAAATTCTAAATGCTAAGCTCTAAATTCTAAAAGTTCCCTTTTAGAGTTTAGAATTTAGAGCTTAGGTTTTATATCACTTTCGGTCCCTGATCATTAATAGCAGACACGTATGCGTTTGAGCCGATATGGATATCAGTTAAATGTTGCTGCAATTTTTGGGCGATCTGTTTAGCTGTTTCTTCATCCCGGGTGAACGAAAACACCGATGGCCCGGAGCCGGATATGCCAAAACTCACCGCACCCATCCCCATTGCCATTTCGCGCATTTTATAAAAGTCGGGGATCAACATAGATCTCACGGGCTCTACCAAAATATCCTTCATGCTACGGCCGATCAGGTCAATATCATTCATGAATAGACCGCTTACCAATCCGGCAATGTTACCCCATTGGGTTACGGCGTCCTTCATTTGTATCTTATCTCGGATGATCTGCCTGGCCTCACGGGTGGGTACATCCACATCCGGGAACACGATGGCACAATATAATTCTTTAGGGTGCGGTAGTCTGACGATATCCAGCGGTTCATAACTGCGGATGAGTACAAACCCACCCAATAAGGCTGGTGCAACATTGTCCGCATGCCCATGTCCGCATGCCATTTCCTCACCTTTCATAGCAAATGGCAGCAACTTTACTGCATCTGTCTCGTCGCCTAACAATGTCTTTGCGGCAAACAAACCTGCAACCGTGCTGGCCGAGCTCGATCCTAAACCGCTGCCTATTGGCATCTTTTTATGCAGCTCAATATCCAATCCTATATCGGTGCGCCCTATGCTTTGTAAGTAATGCTGAACACTAACGCTAACCGTATTTTTAGCAGGGTCGAGTGGCAGGCGTCCGTTGTCCCCGGTTATTTTGCTGATAGTAATACCAGGCTTGCCGGTTACACGCATGATCACTTCATCACCCGGTTCATTTACTGCAAAACCCAACACGTCGAAACCGCAAACTACATTGGCAACAGTTGCCGGGGCAAAAACTTTTATAGAATCTTTCATAATTAATTGGCCCCCACGTTTATCAGGTCAGCAAATACACCGGCTGCGGTCACCTCGGCACCTGCACCAGGTCCCTTAACTACCAAAGGGCGGTCCTTATAACGATCTGTTGTAAACGAAATAATATTATCACTACCTGATAACATGTAGAACGGATGGTTTTCGTCCACCATTTGCAGAGTGATAGCTGCTTTACCATCTTCCAGCTTACCGATGTAACGAAGCACCTTTTTCTCTTTCTCTGCCTGTTCTTTCAATTTGGTAAAATAAGCATCCTCTTTTTTGAGAGCTGCATAAAAGTCATCTACAGTTTGTGCTTCCATGCAGCTTTTTGGCAGGATGCTTTCAATCTGCACATCAGTAGCTTCCATCGCATATCCGGCATCACGGGCCAATATTAATATCTTCCGCATAAAGTCTGTTCCTCTAAGATCGTCCCTTGGATCTGGCTCTGTATAACCTTTTTCTTGAGCCAGTTTCACCACATCATGGAAATTGGCATCGCCTTTAAAATGATTAAAAATGAAGGAGATAGTTCCCGATAGGATAGCCTCAATACGCTTCACCCTGTCACCACTACTCATCAGGTCTTTTAATGTGCGGATGATCGGCAAACCTGCGCCCACATTGGTTTCGTAAAAGAAATCAACCCCATGCTGCCTTGCAGCATCCCTGAAGGTTTTGTATTGCTTATAATCAGCCGAGTTGCCGATCTTGTTGCAGGTAACTACTGAAATGTTTGACTTGAAAATGTCTTCATAAAACTCGATTGGTTTCGGGCTTGCAGTATTGTCAATAAACACACAGTTAGGCAGGTTCATTTCTTTCATCTTTTTTATAAACCCAGCCAGGTCTGCTTTTTGGTTTGATTGCAGCAACTCGTCCTGCCATTTGTCAAGCGATAACCCATCTGCATTGAACACCATTTTACGGGTATTGCTGATGCCCGCAATTTTTACCTGTATGCCATTATTTTGCTGTAAAAATTCGCTGTGATCATTCAGCTGCCTGAATAATGTTGTACCGATATTCCCAGTACCCAGACAAAATGCATGCAGCGTTTTATTCAATTGAACAAAGAAAGCATCGTGCACCGCATTCAGCGCTTTAGCAAGGTCGCTTTGTGCAATGATGACCGAGATATTGTATTCTGATGATCCCTGTGCAATGGCCCTTACGTTAACACCATTACGGCCCAGAGCATGAAACAATTTACCGGAGATACCGGGGGTTTGTTTCATATTCTCGCCAACTATTGCCAGTATTGAAAGCTTTTGTTCTATATCCGGGTGGTCCAGTTTGTTCGCCAAAAGCTCCAATTCAAATTCCTGATCGATAACCCGCTGGGCTTTAGCGGCATCATTCGGGTTTATCGCAAAAGTGATACTGTGCTCTGATGAAGATTGTGTGATCAGGATAATATTGATCTGCTCACGGGCCAACAATGAAAACAATCGCCCGCTAAAACCGGATTTACCAACCATGCCACTACCCTGAACATTGATAATACTGATATCGCTTATGGACGATATCCCTTTTATAGGCAGAGGGGAAGCTTTGCAATGATGTTGAATAACCGTCCCCTCAAAATCAACCTCAAAAGTATTTTTTATAACGATGGGTATTTTTTTTAGAAACGCCGGTATCATAGTTGGAGGATAGATCACCTTCGCGCCGAAGTAGGACAACTCCATGGCTTCGGTGTAAGTCAGTTCAGGCAACGAAAATGCCTTTTTAACCATGCGCGGATCGGCGGTCATCATACCATTCACATCGGTCCATATCTGTATCTGGGAGGCATTTAAAGCTGCACCAAAAATGGCGGCGGTATAATCGCTCCCGCCACGTCCTAATGTAGTGATCTGGCAGGCATCGTTAGAGGCAATAAAACCTGTTACAAACAGCATTTTACCTGGGTTTTCCTGCATAAAGCCCTTAATCAGCAACTCTGTTAGCTCCATGTTCACCTTTGCATGGCCAAAATCGCTATCAGTTTTGATCAGTTCTGATGCATCCACAAATAAAGCTTCGGGAAAGTACTGTGCCGCCATTTTGCTGATCATCAGGGTGGAACAGCGCTCGCCATAGCTCAGTATCAAATCACGTGTTTTCGGAGTAAGCTCACGCAAAGTAGCTACTCCTTGCAACAGTTCTTCAAGGTGATTGAAATTGATCTTAAGGCGGGTATAAGCCGGGTTTTGATTCTGCACGGTTAACAGGGTACGGACCATATCAAAGTGACGTGTTTCCAGTTCAGCTAATTGCGCTGTAAAATCCTCACCTCTTGATGCTTTTTCAGCCATGACCGAAAGTAAATTGGTTACCCCACCCATAGCCGACAAAACCACTACAGGCTTTTCGCCAGCTTCGTATTCCTTTTTCAGAATATCGATCACGGTGCTGATGCTTTTGTCTGAACCGACGGAAGTACCTCCGAATTTTAAAATCTTCATTGTGTATAAAGTAAAAAAGCCTTCCCCGTTTTGGAGGAAGGCTTGCTGTTGGTTTATTTTTATGTTTTACACCACAAGATTATCTTCCTCCGGAAATTATCCCGGTGGTAGTTGTTGTTGTAATTATGGTGCGGTTAATCATCATTCCTGTAATGCCTGTAAAGTAAGTAGATATTTTTTGAATTTGCAAATGGTATTTATTTTTATTTCCCTCTAAAATCTCGGTACCACAACTATACTATGTGCTTCAGCATTTTTTGATAATTTCACCACTTTGCCATTCTTCCAATAAACTGCATTACTTGTCCCGATACTGGCATCCATCTCGGCTCCGGCCAGGTAAACGTCAAATCCATTCGCAGCTATATCATCAACCAAAGTCGATGCCGGAAGTTTATTTAATACGCCATTTCTCCAATACACCCCATTCTGCCCATTATTATTACCCGATACATACACACCGGTACCATTTACAGCAACCGCGTTAGCAACCAGGGGCGTACCATCTTCTGGCAAGGTTACCGGCATTCCGTTTTTCCAAAATACCGCCCCGCCGGTACTGCCTACAAAACCTGCTATAAAAATATCACCGTTGTATAATGCAATATCAGCAGCGTTTCCAATATCGTTTGTCGCAAGTATGGTATCTTTGCCATTCTTCCAAAAGGTAGCGTAGTTATTGTTGCTAAACCCGGCTACGTACACATTATTTCCTTTTACAGCTATGGCATCAGCCCCAGAAAATGCAGTACTATTGTCTAACATCGTGGCAACACCGTTTTTCCAATACAATGCTGTTACTCCAAAATTCCCGATTGTGCCTGCTACATATACATCACCCGCACTTACTGTGATGCTGTAAGCGCGAGTAGGTGTACTTCCATCGCCAAGATTTGTGAGTGTTCCATTTTTCCAAAAACCGGCAACCTGGTTACCTGTCCCAGCTCTTGTATAACCCGCCATATACACATCGCCTCCACTTACGGTAATAGAATAGGCTACCGAATTAACTGAAGTATCGCCTACTTTTATCGGCGTGCCATTTTTCCAATAGGTGGCAACCAAATTGCCATTTGAAGCCGTGGTATAACCGGCGGTATATACATTCACAGGTATAGGTTTCTCCGGGATAGGGTTATAGCCTTTTCTACAAGCCGAAGTTGTAAGGCCAATAACAAAAACAAAAAGGAGTAAATGTCTTGATTTCATAAAGTGAATTATTAAGTCCACAGGAAAATGTAATTCCCATGGAAAGGTGAAGATTCTTTAATTGGTACTATAAATTTACAAGCTTAAATAAGAAGAGGCGGGCAATCTTTTCAAGACAGTGTTAATAAAGCAATCAAGATGTGGCATTTGTTTTAAGCATTGCTAAATTTAATACCTTTGCGCAGGCATGGAGGGACTTATAACCAAATCGACCGGAAGCTGGTACCAGGTACAAACCGAAGAAGGGCAAAAGTTCGACTGCCGTATCAAAGGCATATTCCGCACCAAAGGCATTACCACCACCAACCCGATTGCAGTGGGTGACATTGTTGATTTTGATATGGAACCCGAACAAGGCACCGGGGTGATCACCAAACTGCATCCGCGCAGAAATTATATTATACGTAAATCTATCAACCTGTCAAAACAAGCACAGATCATCGCGGCTAATCTTGATCAGGCGATGTTGGTGGTCACTTTAGCATCGCCGCGCACTTCGCTGGGATTTATTGACCGTTTCCTGGTTACGGCCGAGGCCTATGATATACCCGCGTCATTGGTTTTTAATAAACTTGATCTGTTCAGCGATGAAGGGCTTGAGATATTAGCTGACTATAAAGCTATTTACGAAAACATAGGTTACCCCTGTTACGAAGTATCTGCACTAACAGGGGGTAATATCGAACAGGTATCTGAAATAATAAAAGGTAAAGTGACTTTGTTTTCGGGGCACTCCGGCGTGGGTAAATCCAGCCTGATCAATGCTTTGGTGCCCGATCTGAAATTACGTACCACCGAGATATCCGAATGCCACGATAAGGGCATGCACACCACCACCTTTGCTGAAATGTTTGAATTGCCGCAAGGCGGATATATTATTGATACCCCCGGCATCCGCGAACTGGGTGTGATCGACATAGAAAAAAATGAACTGAGCCATTTCTTCCCGGAGATGCGTGCCCTCTTAAACCAATGCCGCTTTAACAGCTGCCGT
>DATHLW010000402.1:0-8179 GCA_035487675.1 Mucilaginibacter sp.
ATGAACAAATGGCTGCAGGATTTTGCTTACCCAACTGTTATTAACTGGTGGGTATTCGGATTAGCAGCTGGAATAACACTAATAATTGCTCTGGCAACAGTAAGTTTCCAATCTATTAAAGCAGCATTGATGAACCCGATAAAGAGTTTGCGGTCAGAATGACCAGTGATTAGAGGTTAGTTAATCAGTGATTAGTTTGAGTATTAAAACGTATTACATACAACATAAAATGTACAACTCATGATAAAGAATTATTTAAAGGTAGCCTGGCGTAACCTGTTCAAAAACAAATTTTTTTCAACTATTAACATACTCGGCCTGGCTTTGGGCATGGTTTGCAGTATGCTCATCATATTATGGGTACAAAATGAACTAAGTGTTGATACATACCACACTAACGGATCGCGGCTATATGCGGTCATCGAACGTCAATATTATGATAACAAGGTAACCGGACAATATAATGTTCCCGGAGTATTGGGTGATGAACTAAAAAAAGTGGTACAAGAAGTAGAATATGCAGCACAATTGGATAATGGCGACAGGAATACTTTCCAGGTAGGCGATAAGATATTGAAACTCGATGGCGCTTTTGCAAGTGATGATATATTTAAAATGTTTAGCTATCCTTTGATAGAAGGCAGCGCGAAAACAGCGCTGAGCAATCCGTCAGACATTGCTATTTCAAGGAAAATGGCCGAAGAGTTTTTCGGGAGCCCGCATGCTGCGATAGGCAAGTCTATCAGGTATGAAAATAAACAAAACTTTAATATTACTGCGGTCTTTGAAAACCTGCCTGAAAATACATCTATCAAGTTTGAATATCTTATTAATTGGTACCAGTATCTAAAGGAAAATGATTGGGCAAAGGATTGGGGCAATAATGGGCCATTGGCGTACGTAATGCTACGCCCTAATGCAAATGCCGCATCGGTGGATAAAAAGATTACCCATTTTATTGATAATCTGAATAAACATCAAACCAAAGCTTTCAGAGAAGAGCTAGGTCTCCAGAAATATGACCAGGTTTACCTCAATTCAGATCTAAAAGACGGAAAACCATCCGGGGGGCGTATTGAATATGTTCATTTGTTCAGCATTGTGGCTGTCTTTATATTGCTCATCGCCTGTATCAATTTCATGAATTTAACTACAGCGCGTTCTATCAAGAGGGCGCGCGAAATAGGGGTACGCAAGGTGGTAGGAGCAGTACGGGGAGTCTTGATAACGCAATTTATCGGGGAAGCTATCCTGCTGACCTTCTTATCTGTTATTGCAGCTGTTATATTGTTGGTGTTCTTATTGCCTGTATTTAATTCGGTAACTCAAAAACACATAGAATATCCCTTCACTCACCCTGTTTTTTGGCTATGGCTTACTGCGCTGACTGTAGTAACCGGGGCTATATCGGGTAGTTATCCCGCTTTGTTTCTATCCGGATTCAATCCGGTTTTAGTACTAAAAGGAACGATAAAACTTAACGGAAGCGCTGTTTGGTTCCGAAAAGGTTTGGTGGTATTTCAGTTTTTCATGTCGATCATATTGATCATAGGCACAATTATTATATCAAAGCAAGTCAATTACATACAAACAAAGAATTTAGGTTATGATCGTGAGAACCTGCTCTATGTGCCGATTGAGGGTGATCTTCCAGCTAAATATGAGACCTTCAAAAATGAAGCATTGCAGATGCCCGGTATTAAAGATATTACACGTATGACAGCTCAGCCAACCAATTTTGGGAGCAGTACCATTGGTGTTAACTGGGATGGTAAGGACCCTAATCTGAACATTATGTTTACACAGATAGGAGCCGGGTATGATTTTATAAAGACCATGGGACTTAATATAGCCCAGGGTCGCG
Source organism: Mucilaginibacter sp. (assembly GCA_035487675.1). Lineage (GTDB taxonomy): Bacteria > Bacteroidota > Bacteroidia > Sphingobacteriales > Sphingobacteriaceae > Mucilaginibacter. The sequence goes on from DATHLW010000402.1 coordinate 1,865, forward strand.
ATTTCTCTAAAGATTTCGGATCGGATTCACTTGGTTACCTGATAAATGAAACTGCCTTGAAAAGGATAGGTTATAAAGACCCGATAGGCAGGTCTTTTACTATGTGGGGTAAAAAAGGGAAGATCGTAGGCATTTTAAAGGATTTTCACTTCAATTCTCTTCATAATCCGATATATCCGTTGATAGTTAGATTACGTGAGAAAGAAGATTTTGGGAATATGCTCATTCGTACCAAATCCGGACAAACAAAGGAAGCAATAGCTACCATTGAAAAACTTTGCAAGGAGCTGAACCCACGCTTTACGGTTACCTATGAATTTGTGGATCTGGACTATAAAAAACTATACAACAATGAACAGATGGTTGCCAAACTATCCGATGCATTTGCTGGTCTGGCTGTTTTCATTTCATGTCTTGGTCTTTTGGGTTTAGCCATGTTCACTGCCGAGCAGCGCACAAAGGAGATAGGTATCAGGAAGGTATTAGGAGCAAGTGTTGGATCATTGTTTACCTTATTGTCGAAAGAATTTGTGATACTGGTGGTGATCGCATTGCTTATTGCCACACCTGTTGCCTGGTATGCGATGTATAAGTGGATGCTTAATTACAATTATCACGCCGATATTGCCTGGTGGGTATTCCTATTGGCGGGCGTGATTGCAATTTTGATTACACTGGTAACCGTAAGCTTCCAGTCAGCCAAAGCAGCACTGACGAACCCGATCAAGAGTTTGCGGAGTGAGTGATTTTTGTCATTGGTCATTAGTCATCGGTCATTGGGTTAGAGGTTAGAACTTAGAATTTAAACACATCATGATAAAGAATTATTTCAAGATCGCCTGGCGCAATCTTTGGAAAAACAAGGTTTTTTCCTCCATTAATATAATCGGCCTTGCTGTAGGTATGGCGGCTTTCATGGTTATCATGATGTTTGTGGCGTATGAAAAGAGCTTTGATAACTTTCATACCAAAAACATTTACAGGTTAAATGAAGTGCAGACCATTGGCCAGGACCAGAACTCCCCTAAACAAAAAGTAGCTTTATCGATGTTCCCGATGGGGCCAACTTTACGACTGGATTTTCCTGAGATAAAGAACTTTACAAGGGTGCACTGGGATAATAAATATCAATTAACACAAAAGGACAAAAAAGTGTTTCTGCCGCAGATATTTTTTGTCGATTCCACATTTCTTAAAATGTTTGATTTTAAAGTGCTCCGAGGCGATAGAAAGGCGGGATTAGTGAAACCGCATAGTATAATGTTAACTCAGGAAACGGCTAAAAAACTATTCGGAGACACTGATCCGATGGGCAAATCGATAACTCATTATGGCCAGGATACAACCACGTTTACTGTAACAGGCATAATTGCTAATGTGCCTAAAAATTCTCAATTACAATTTGATGCCTTATGTTCAATGAGCACCTTCTACAGACCATCTATGGACAAAAACTGGGGCGGTAACTGGCTCGATACGTACCTTGAGCTTGAGTCCGGCACAAAAGCCGATGCATTGGAGAAAAAATTTCCGGCCTATCTCAAAAAGCACTTGCAAGGCGATGATTGGAAATTTTATCAGTTGTTTGTTCTACCCCTAAAAGATGTGCATGCACATTCAGCTGATATCGGGCTTGATTATATTAATTATCAGAAATTCGACAACAAATCCACCAACCTGTTTGCCATAATAGCGCTTATTGTACTGGTAATTGGCTGTGTAAACTTTATAAATCTTTCAACGGCCCGGTCTGCTGAAAGGGCTAAAGAGGTCGGCATACGCAAATCCATCGGGGCGCATCGTTTTCAACTATCAATTCAATTTTTGGCTGAAACTGTTTTGATCTCTTTTATAGCGTTGATTTTTGCCATTATATTGGTCGAATTGGCATTACCTTATATCAATAACCTAAGCGAAAGAAGTATTACACTTGATATTTTCGGCAGCTTGGGCATGATAGTTACCATATTTGGCGGAACCGTACTTGTTGGTTTGATGTCGGGTATTTATCCGGCTATCTATTTATCTTCTTTTGAGGCGGTAAGAGTTTTGAAAGGCTCGATACAAATAGGTAAGGACAAAGGCCTGCTCAGGAATATTTTGGTCGTTACACAGTTTTCATGTGCAATTTTCCTGATGATCGCTACCGTATTCGTATTAAAACAATTGCGGTATATGCAAAGGCAGGATCCTGGTTATAATCGCGAACAAATAGTTAATATCCCGCTGGACGGCATCACTTCGAAAAAATACGACCAGTTTAGGAATGCCTTATCAGGCAATACACTGGTTGAGGGCGTAACCGCTTCACAGGATATATTGGGGAGTCACCTGGATCAAACAGGTGTTGAGTTCAGACCACATAACGAGCCCAGACAACAATTGGGAACAACGCTTTTGGTGGTCGACAGCAATTACCTCAGCTTATACAAGATCCAGTTGGCCGCAGGTAAAAATTTCTCCGGCGATACAGCAATGGACGCAAGGCAATATATTGTTAATGAGGCGCTGGCACATGAGCTTTTAAAGGACCATCCAAAGACACCTGTATCTTCACTGGTCGGAGAGCATTTTGGTTTTGACTCGCTTGGCACCATAGTAGGTGTGGCCAAAAACTTCAATTTCAATTCATTACAATATAAAATTGAACCTATGTTTATAATAAGCGCCAGGAGGTTTGGATTCAGGGATGTTTCAGTAAAGATAAATGGCAGCAGAACACCTGAAGCGCTCGCCTTTATCAAATTAAAATGGAGCAGTATTTACCCTGACTATCCTTTTGAATATCAATTTTTAGATGACCATTTTAATGAGGTTTACAAAGCCGATAACCAGGTAAGCCAGATAGTAGGCATCCTGGCCGGGCTGGCCATTTTTATATCCTGTTTGGGCCTGTTTGGCCTGGCATCGCATTCGGCAGAAAGAAGGATCAAAGAGATAGGTGTGAGAAAGGTGCTGGGTGCATCAGTACAACGAATTGTCCTTTTACTTTCGGGCAATTTCCTGAAACTTGTTCTGATCGCAAACCTGATTGCATGGCCAGTAGCATGGTATGCAATGTATAAATGGCTATCAGACTTTGCTTACCGCATTGATGTCACCTGGATAACTTTTGCCATTGTCGCCATTGTATCAGTATTGATCGCATTATTGACTATTAGTTTTCAATCTGTTAAGGCTGCGATAGCTAATCCGGTTAAAAGTCTAAGGAGTGAGTAGTACAGTTTGCAGTTTTAAGTTGGCAGTTTGCAGTAAGGGAAAACCAATAAACTAATGAACAAGTGAACCAATGAACTATTAGATCATGATACGGAATTATATTAAAACTGCCTGGCGAAATTTATTTCGCAATAAAAGCTACACACTGATAAATATTATTGGTTTAGCTATAGGAATAGCATCCTGCTTACTTATTTTTTTGGTTATACATTTTGAAACTAGTTTTGATAATTTCCATAAGAAGAAAGATAGTATTTATCGCGTATTTACTGTTTCAAAAACGGCGCAGGGGGTAACCTACAATTCTGGTGTGCCAATGCCTACTGCAGAAGGGCTGCGTTTGGATTACCCAAATTTGCTGGTTGCCACGATCTTTAAAACGGACAAACAAATAACCGTACCGGGCAATAATGTTCAACCCATCAAAAAGTTTGATGAAGAAAATTTGTTTTTTGCCGAGCCCCAGTTTTTTGATGTATTCGATTTTGACTGGCTTGCCGGGAATAAAAAAACCGCGTTGACTGAGCCAAACACCGTTGTTTTAACGCAGGATGAAGCTGAAAAATACTTTGGCGACTGGAGGCAAGCTGTCGGCAAAACAATAGTATATGAGAACAAAAAAGATTTGAAAGTTACCGGCATTCTAAAAAACATGCCGGCCAATACCGACATGCCTCTTAAAGTGGTTGTTTCTTATGCTACTTTAAAAACTACCGACTTTAAAGGTGGTCTAACCGATTGGGGCGGAATACTCAGTTATCATTATTGCTTTGTAGTACTACCAGATCAAATGACTGTAAGCCAGTTTAATCGCGATCTGGATGTATTTGTAAAGAAGCATAAACCTGCAGATAGGGTAAATGACAGCATGAGGGCAATATCGTTGGGCCAAATGCATTACGATTCAAGGGCAGGAGTATTTAGCGGCCATATTTTTAGCAAGGATCTGATAAGGGCTTTGGGCCTGATTGGGCTGTTCCTGATCGTTATTGCTTGTGTTAATTTTGTCAACCTCGCTACCGCGCAAGCCATTAATCGTTCAACGGAAGTCGGCATAAGAAAGGTAATGGGCAGCAGCCGCAAACAACTGATGTTACAATTCATGAGCGAAACATTTATAATCACGTTGTTTGCCATTATTGTAGCTGTCCTTCTGACAGAACTTACCTTGCCATTCCTCAATCAATTGCTTGATATTAAGCTTGACACCACATTTTTAAAAGATTCAGTTGTGCTGATTTTTCTTGCTGTTCTTATCCTCAGTGTTACTTTGCTGTCCGGCCTTTATCCCGCTTTGGTGTTATCAGGATTTAACCCGGTCAATGCATTAAAAAGTAAGGTTTGGGCGGGTAAGGCAAGCGGTATATCGTTACGCCGCGGATTAGTTGTTCTGCAATTCGGAATAGCCCAGTTATTGCTGATCGGCATGCTGGTCATTATCAACCAAATGGATTACTTTAAGAACTATTCGCTTGGTTTCGACAAGGATGCTGTTGTTAATCTTTCTGTTCCGTCCGACAGTATCAGTCATACCCGCTTAGGCGCCTTGCGCAATCAGCTATTACAGCAACCCGGGGTTAAAGATATAAGCTACAGCTATGCAAGCCCGTCCGATAATGGCAACTGGCTGATGAATTTTAAATACAATAATTCGGATAAGAAGACAGATTTCTACGCCAATTTGAAATGGGCAGATGCTGATTATTTTAAATTATACGACCTGACGTTTATAGCAGGCGGTCCATATCAAAAAAGCGACCAGGTGCGCGGTTATGTGGTTAACGAAACATTGCTCAAAAAGCTGGGCGTCAGCAATCCGAAAGACGCCATCGGCAAATACATCAATATTTGGGATGATAAAACTAAATATGCACCCATTGTTGGTGTAGTTAAAGATTTTAATGTTTCTTCACTGAAGGAGGCGATGGTACCTGTTATCATGGGCTCATGGAGCGATGTTTATCAAACCATGAACGTAAAGCTGCAAGCGGGCAATACAAAGCAGTCAATGGAATCAGTCGAAAAGCAGTGGAACAGTGCTTTCCCTGATTATGTATACGAGTACCAATTCCTGGACGATAAAATAGCCAATTTTTACAGGAATGATGAGCAACTTTCTACCCTATATAAAATATTTGCGGCTATCGCCATTTTTATTTCATGCCTGGGTTTGTATGGACTGGTTTCATTTATGGCTGTGCAACGCACCAAAGAGGTGGGTATCCGCAAAACTCTTGGCGCTTCAGTAAGTCACATTGTTTATTTGTTCTCGAAAGAGTTTACATTTCTTATCCTAATTTCCTTTGCTATTTCGGCTCCCGTTAGCTGGTATTTTATGCATAAATGGCTCCAATCTTTTAGTTATAAAATAGTATTAGGTCCTGGTATATTCCTGTTAGCTATTGTTTCTTCTGTTTTGATAGCATGGCTCACCGTGGGATATAAGGCGATCAGAGCAGCGCTGGCTAATCCTGTAAAAAGTTTACGAAGTGAATAAAAATAAATATTGCGCCCGATGCAACGTATCAGATTAAATCAAAGTCTATTAGATTAAAATAAATCGATGATTATGAAAACTTATTTAACCTTATTTATTGTTGCCTGTCAGAGCGTTGTAGCATTAGCGCAGGATAATGACAACAAAACACCTTATATGACCAAATCATTAGCCAGTGATGCTATTAATAGCGTGGTTGTGAGTACATCTGCAGGTGGTATTGAAGTGAGTGGAAGGAGCGGAGAAGCGCCAAGAGTGGAAGTTTATATAAAAGGGAACAATGGCCGCGACCTTTCAAAAGAAGAGATCAAAAAACGCCTTGATGAAGACTACGACCTGAGCGTTACAGTTAGCGGGCATGAGGTAACCGCTATAGCAAAAACTAAACATCATTTTGATAACTGGAGAAACCAGATCAGTATTTCATTTAAAGTATTTGTTCCGGAAAACTCATCTACTAACCTGAAAACCAGTGGTGGTGGTATTAGCCTTGATTATCTGAAAGGTACTGAAACCTTTACCACCAGTGGCGGCGGTCTGCATATTGATCATTTAGCAGGAATGATTCATGGCCGTACATCCGGCGGCGGTATCGAGGT
>DATHLW010000403.1:0-2578 GCA_035487675.1 Mucilaginibacter sp.
CAAAGTTTTGGGTGATCGTTTGGTTGATCTTAGCCTGGAATTCCTGGCGTTTCACCGAATAAAGGTCAACTGCCTGGTAATTCACAGCATTATCACGGATTGCGGTACGCGTAACCGGGCGAACGATCTTATCTTCATATTTCTCCCCAATATTTTGAAGAATGAAAGCTGCTTTAGTCGGATCTACTTTATACAAAACTGAAAGGTCAATGGTAACCTCCAATCCGTCCGACGAAAGAACGCGTATGGCATCATCACCCTGTACTGCGCCTTCACTTTCTTTGGCACTCATCGTATAATTTTGAGTCCGTGCATCAAAAGTCGTTACCTCAACCAATGGGTTTATAATATGCAAACCACTTTCGAGTACATTATCCTGCACTTTGCCAAATAGTGTTTGCACACCCACATTTCCGGCCTCTATTACTTTAACAGAAGAAAGTAACAAGCCCAAAACGATAATTACGACCCCTACAGTGTTTACGATTCCACCAAAACGGCTGCCTGGTTCCGGCGAGCGTTTGAGCACCATGCCCACAATGAGCACAATGACACCTAATATTGCGATAAGCATAATGTTTTTTTCGAAAGTTAAGGTTTTTTCTGCATGTTGCGCACCTCTTTCAGTAACCGTATTTTTAGTATTACAATTACGGCCCCTATAAATACTGCCCCCGCTATATATTCGTACCGTGGTTGTACAAACCCTTCGTATATAAGTATCAGGCAAATAAAAATACCTATGTTATACAAAACATTCAGCGCGATTTTTTTGCCCATATTAATATACTTCTATGGTAGGATCAATTTCCTCGGCCCAGGCTAAAAGGCCCCCCTGCAGATTGTATAAATTGGTAAATCCAAAATTCTGCTCCAGTTGGGCAATAGCTGCAGCACTGCGTTTGCCGCTACGGCATTGTACAATTACAGGTTTATTTTTGGCAATCTGTTCAGCTTCTATCAATATACCGCCGAGGGGTATCAAAAGGCCACCCAGATTTGACATTTCATACTCAAAATCCTCGCGAACATCTATCAATTGAAAATCTTCGCCCTTATCCATCATTCCCTTCAGTTCCTTTACATTTATTTCTTTCATGGTATTAAAAAATAATTTAGATCAAATGTAGCCTTTTTCTGTGTTAATTAATTGCGAAGAAATTTTGTAACAATCATTAAGTAACAGCGTTTTATATATGTTTGCATAAAAATTACAATCAACCGATGAAGAAGATAACCCGGTTTTTTTGGTTCTGCTCAGGAGCCCATGTAGGTACGTTAAAGAAATATCCCATCGAACAAAATAAATACGTAGGTATTGGTGCCACTATATTTTTCACCGCATTATTTGCCTCTTTGTCAGGTGGTTATGCAATGTATTTTGTTTTTAATGGCAGCCCGTTTGCAGTAGGTTTTGCCATATTATTCGGCATGTTGTGGGGCCTGGCTATATTTAATATGGACCGATATATCGTATCCAGTATCAATAAGGAAGGCACTACTAATCAGCAGATATTACAGGCTTCTCCGAGAATTTTGTTGGCAATTATGATCGGTATTGTAATATCCCGTCCGCTCGAATTAAAGATTTTTGACAAAGAAATTAGACAAAAATTAAAAACCGCCTACCTCAAGGGCCAGCACCGAAAGATCGATACGCTGCAGAGAGCATACAATGAAAAATATGCGATGGAGCTGACAAAAAATAATGACCTTAAAAAGGAAAAGGATTCTCTGGAAAAAGATATCAACCGTTCGCGCTACCAGTTAAATCAGGAAGTTTTTGGCGATAAAACCAACCAAACATCAGGGATAGAGGGATATGGTACCTATGCAAAGCAAAAGCAGGCTGTATTGGAGGAAAAAGAAGCCAGACTAAAACAGGTAACCGGAAATTTGGGACAAATGGATAATTACCTGAGCGAGCGTAAAGATTATGAAGGCTTGAATGGCACCCGTATGTTTAATCCGCACGAACTGGACAGCCTTTCCAGTGTGGCGGGTTTTTCTGACCGCAACTGGGCACTGGGACAATTAACCTATAATGAAAACGGAACACGTGATCTGGACACCTACCTGGCTATCTCATTTATTGGCTATCTGTTTATATTGTTTGAATGTCTGCCTGTGTTTGTAAAGCTGATGTCGCCAAAAGGGCCTTATGATGTGGCTATCGCTAAAGTAGCGGAAGCAAATATGCATTTCGCTGAAAAGGATAAAGCTGTAGATATGGAAGCTACCGACAGGCTGTTTGATCATAGCCGGGATACTGACGTGGATAGGCGGAAGCGGATCATCACGGCGCAATCAGAATATGACCTTGAGCATCATAGTTACGATTAAACACGATTTCAAGATCAAAAGGATTATGCTGATTTGTGATATTTAAATCTTGTAAATCCTTTAATCATGTATTATTAAACACGATTTTAAGATCAAAAGGATTATGCTGATTTGTGATATTTAAATCTTGTAAATCCTTTAATCTTGTATTATTAAACACGATTTCAAGATCAAAAGGATTATGCTGATTTGTGATATTTAAATCTTGTAAATCCTTTAATCATGTATTATTAAA
>DATHLW010000404.1:0-5775 GCA_035487675.1 Mucilaginibacter sp.
ATAATGGATACCAAACAGCACTTTATAAACCAAAGCGATATTTCCCGACAGGCTCCAAAGCATATTGCTGGAGTTGATCTGGGTACCGGCATAATCCCCATCTGTTGCTACAAAGTTTTCCTTATTTGTGAGAAACAAAGCTGCCGGACGATAAACTGCACTGATAGCACGAATCACAGAGGCTTCATTGCCTGCCTTTGCTGATGCCATAGCCCAATAGGTTTCTACAAACGGCCACACTGCATTATTGTGATAAGGCAATATATCAGGTATCTGTGGGTAAATGCAAGGTATACCAAATGCGTTAACCGGGGTATTGCTGATCACGCTTTGCTGCTTATCCGCATCGACGGCATCAAACAATACCGAAAGTGCCTCGCCTAATGCTTCTGAGCGTGGTGAAAGCATTTTGAAGTTGCGGCCATAAAGGAACTGGCCATAATAGCCCTTTGCCGGCAACCATAAATTTTGCTGGATGCCTCTTTTAATCACATCGGCCCTTTTGTTGTATTTTGATATAGAAGTCTGATCGTGTAATGTACCGGCCATTGCTGCTAATACCTTATTCACCTGGTAGTGCACCGCATTGGTTCCCAGGCACTCAGATTCGTAAATATCAGCAGGCTGCATCCATTTTGGGTAGGTTTCCTCGCGCCAGTCCAAAAATGACGATTCACCCCTCACTAATCCTGTTTGCTTATCATACACGTTATAGTAATCTTCATCAGCTGATTTCTTGACGATCTTGTATGCCTTATTCAGCCAATCGAGGTCTCCGGTTACTTTATACACTTCCCATGCAGCTACGGCCCATATCATCCGGTCCGATGAGCAGGGATATGCCCCGCCGGTACCTGTATCCTGGATAATGCGCCCGTCTTTTACTTTTCGCAACAAGCTTTTAACAGCAACTTTTGGCTGCAATACTGCCATCGACAAGATGATGCTATAGCTGATATCCCTGGTCCATACGCCTCCCCATTCTTTACCTGTTCTAAAAGTGCTGTCGGGTTCAACGGCATTCTGCATCTCTTCAAGAGCAAGGTTATATAAGGCGTCCGTTATCTTATAATCTGAATGATACTGAGGAAATGCGCTTACATCGCGTTTCAGTTTCCATGAAGGCGCGGTCTTATTTTCGTCCTCTGGTTTATTTAATGCAAGGGTGGTTTCGTATATCCCATCGCCATCAGGGTCTTTCAGTTCCAGTTCGGCATGATTAACCAGGTTGTTAAAATCCCATATCATGGGCGCGGTATTACCGGCAACAAACACACCTTTAAAATCGTTTTTGTATATCTTATCGCCATTAAAACAAGTATAGTAGCCCTGCTCTTTAAATGCTTTGAGCACTTCGCGCATATCCAGCCTGATCTTAAATTGGGTCGATGGCTTCAGGTAAATACCCTGAGGGATACTATTGGTTTCGTCATTCACTTTCCCAAACTGGATAACCGGGGTCTCGTTTGATGCATCCGAACAAACATAATGATGATTAACACCTGATACCATCTCATTATCCTTGCCATTAATACTGAACTTGAATTCGACTACCGGGCTTTTATACATATTTGCAGGACTGCGGTAATCTGAAGTCAGTTCGGTAGCTGATATGGCCCTGGCTGCATATTTTCCCTGTTCTACACGGTCAGGGTAAACTGTGTAGGCCTTTGAACTGTATATGGGTTTGTTATTTTGGGCCATTGCATATCCGCTTATCAAAAACAAGCCGGAAACCAAAAAGTGTGTCGCTTTCATTTGCACGAAATTGAGGATAAATGCTGTAAATCGGAAAGATTGTAATAGAAATCAGAAGGAGACGGTTTGTTCAATGTTCAAATTATTGTTTCAACAATAATTTAAGTACTTACCTTTATCTGAGTTCAAATATCTAAACAAAAACATGATGAAAGCATTTTTGGGAATGGGTCTTTTAGGCTCGAATTTTGTCAGGGCTATGCTCCAAAAGGGTGAACAGGTACAAGTTTGGAACCGGACAGTATCAAAAGCCAGGGCACTGGAAGCCTATGGTGCAAAAGCATTTGATGATGCTGTGGAAGCCGTAAAAGGAGCTGATACAATTCATCTTACATTAAAAGATGATGATACGGTAAATGATGTGTTAAGTAAAGCCAGCGCAGGATTTCAGCCGGGCGCAATCATCGTCGACCATACCACGACATCGGCTAAAGGGGCCGCTGAAAGAACAGCCCTTTGGAAGAGCCGAGGCTATGTTTATCTGCACGCACCTGTATTTATGGGCCCGCAAAATGCACTGGAAGGCACAGGCTATATGCTGGTATCTGGCGATCAGACAGTAATTAGCAAAATGGAGCCTGAATTATCAAAAATGACGGGCAAAGTGATCAATTTTGGTCCTGAAGAAGGCAAAGCAGCGGGGATGAAACTCATTGGCAACCTTTTTCTGTTAACGCTTACAGCCGGTATTTCAGATACCCTTTCCCTCGCTAAAGGCTTGGGCATTTCCACAGAGGATATGTCGGCCTTATTTAACTCCTGGAACCCGGGAGCAATGATGCCAGCCAGGCTTAAAAGGATTACTGAAGGAAATTTTAAGCAACCGTCATGGGAGCTGAATATGGCCCGGAAAGATGCAGGTTTGATGATCGAAGCAGCTAAACAAGGTGGCGTTAAATTGGCTGTAATCCCCGTCATTGCAAATGAAATGGATCGCTGGATAGAAAAAGGGCATGGGAGCGATGACTGGAGTGTAATTGCAAAAGACAGTATTTCGTAGTGTCAGCGTGGATGCTATTTAAAAAAGTAAGTCACATGTGCTACTGCTGCAAATTTAGTCCCTGGGGTAAAAGCTATACCATCAACCGGGGTTGCTTCATGTTGCAAACGTGTAACCGTATCAAATTGGGTTTCTTTCCATTTAACATTAAACAGGTTGTTGATGGTTAACCCCATCTCGTACTTTGGTTTGGTATAGTTTAATACCAGGTCGTTTACAAAATAGCCCCGGGCTGTGAGACTATAATCCGCGTTTGCAGGACGGTTGCCCAGATAACGATAACGCAGGCTTCCATTGAATCCAATTTTGTTGATATAGGTGATCCCGGCCGTACTGCTAAAAACAGGAGCCAAGGGAATATAATTTTGCCCGGTGTGATTATCAAGCGAACGGCCATGAGCATAGTTCAGGTCAAGATCAAAGAAAATAGTTTTTATAGGTTGATACCTTGCGGAAAAATCAAAGCCGAACCTCTGTGTTCGTCCACTAAAATCAACTGTGCCGCCATCACCGCCATAAACATATTCCTTTTGCAGATAGATGTACCAGACTGCCGCATTGATCAATAAATTACTCGCAGGCTTAAACACGGTCCCGAGGTCGGAGCCATATGCGGCCGGCAATGTTTGCAAACCGTTTACTGCGACAACTGCCCGTGTATCATTGGAGTGAAAACCCTTACCCATCGTAAGGTATATCTCAATTTTGTCAGTAGCCTGGTAATAGAAATTTAATTGGGGGCTCACTATATTGTTATTGGCTTTATACACACCAACACCATGCAATGTAGTATCACCAGCAAACAGGTTATTATATTTATAATAGAACTGATCAAAACGAAGACCGACATTGATACTGAATTTCTCATTAAATCGGAATGTTTCTCTGATATAAGCCCCTGCGCTAAACTCTGTAATGTTACCCAGTTTGACACGATTGAGTAAGGTATAACGATCTTTAGTATGCGACAGTTCTGAACTATCGGTTACATCCAAACGCGCATTTATACCAATATCTGTGGTTACTTTAGTACTACCTAAATAGCCCTCATGGGTATAACTTCCGTTATAGCCATATAAATTGCGGGCCTCTTTTTGCCGTATCTCATCGCCATTAACAGCATCAACCAAAAAGAAGGTAAAATTGGTATGCAGATCAAATTTATACCGGGAATAATAAAGCTGATTTTTAATAATATCGTTATTGCCCGTTGTGGTTAGTAGTTGGGCATTAATGCTCGTACGCGAAGTTACCCCACCCTCGTTTGGATCGAGAGCGCCATAAAAACCTACTATACCTTTATCGATAGCCTGGTCCGGTATCTGGCCCGAAGCAAACCAAGTACTATATAGGGTTGAAGCTGATAAAGTAAGCGTATTTTGTTCTGATAGTTTCCCTTTGTACTTAGTGAAGAAATTGAAGCGTTTAAAATGCTGCGGATTGTCAAAATAGCTGTCGCTATAACGATACTCTGAAGCGGCATACCAGGATTGACCATTGGCTTTTGCCTTATCGTCCAGTAAATTGACCATAGCCAATACTCTGTACGTATTAAACTGTCCTGCTTCCAGTTTTACTGTGTTGTTGCTGATAGCATCGGCTGTGTGGAAATCAACAAAACCGGAGGTAACCAGGTCACCTTTTTCGGCATCGTAGGGACCCTTTTTAAATGTGGTGCTCTCTATTGTTTCCGGGATAATAAAATGACTGTCGGCATAACCCTGGCCATGTGCATGCGAAACCATATTGATAGGCAATCCATCTACGAAAAGACCAATATCAGTGCCGTGATCTGCATCAAATCCACGTAAAAAAATTTGCTCCGCTTTACCCCCGCCCTGGTGCTGCCCGATAAACAGGCCGGGCAAAATGCGCAATACTTCCTGCGAGTTGGAAACCCCGCGCATTTTAATATCTGTCTCGCTGATGGCTTTATAGGGGTTTTCACCATCGGATCGGATCACTACATCCGCCAGTTGCGTTTCATGCTGGCTTAGCACGATGATTTGATCGGGTTTAAAATCCTCAATGTTAAAGGTCTTTCTTTCATAGCCAATTGCCGATATGGTAATGGTTTTAATTGATGCCAATAAACCTGTTTTAAAGGCAAACCTGCCTACCTCGTCAGTACCGGTAATTTTATTATCGGGCGAAAATATAATAGTTGCACCACTAACCGGCACATTGGTCGTACTGTCAACCACCCTGCAGTTGATGCTTTTTTGCTGAGCAAACAAGGTATTAGTAATAAACAATGCTATTGCAAAGCATATAAACCTTTTGGAGTAAAGCAGGGTCATTAACTGTGTATTTGAAACAACTACGTAGATTATTTAGCAGCAGTTTTATTCCCACAATATTCTTTGGCGTTTTAAAAATAACAGGAAGTGAATTCGTTCGTGCTTTCTCTTTCTTCAAAAGACCTACAAAAAATAAATCATAAGTCTTAAAATCCATGCATCACAGTCTTGCGTAGTTTATCTAAACTTCGAAACCATAAATTAAAAAACTTACAAATGAAAAAGACGAAATTTATTCTTGCCTCTGCTGCAATAGCGTTATTGCTTGGCGGTGGCATCCTTTGGGCATCAGACCATGCTGATGCGCCTAATGTGAAAGGTAAAAGCACTGACATTACAGACTTGTATGTATTTCAGGGAGCTAATACCGACAACCTTGTTTTTGTTGGGAACGTGCAGGGGCTAATGAGCCCGACGACTACGAAAACTGCATCGTTTGATGAAAACACGATGATCGAGTTTAAGATCGACAACACCGGCGACAATGTTGAGGATCTTGTAATTCAAGCTGTGTACAAAGATGGTAAAATGTACATCTACGGACCTGTAAAGCCGTCCCAAACCGGCACAGGAAGCACTGTAGTAGGCACAGCTTCGGTAGTTGTCCCGGTTACACCTTACGGAGCGCCTTCGCCAATAATTGCAACCTCAAAAGACGGTATTATGGCTTTCGCAGGTCCGCGTGATGATCCATTCTTCTTTGACCTGGATCAATTC
>DATHLW010000405.1:0-8648 GCA_035487675.1 Mucilaginibacter sp.
ATTAAGTTCCGGAAGATTGTTTGTGGCCATTAACGCAAAAACGTATTTAAGATATTCAGATGATAATGGCGTGAGTTGGAATTCCGTTAAAAGTTTAGGTAATGCACATGTCCTTGAATATGTGATCTCAACGCCATCTGATGAACTTTTTGTGGTTGCGCAGGATGGTAATTTTTACTCAAAAGATGCTGGGCAAACCTGGACATCATTGGGGGTGCAGGCATTTAATACCCTGACTATAACAGGTATGGTTTATACTCATTCAGGCAAGTTACTTGTATCAACCAGATTTAGCCCTCTTTACATCTCAGCCGACAAAGGGACGACCTGGACTACAGTTCCTGCAAATGCTTTAAAAAATCCACATAGCACGGGTAGCGGCGATTCTGAATTTGGAAGTCCGGCAGAAGATTTGGCGGGTAGCTTGTACCTGGTGGGTCAGGAAGACGAGACTTTATTTCAATCCAAAGACTCCGGTAAAACATGGGCTGCGGTGAATTCTGATGAAATGGATTTTTCATTTTATATTGATCAAAATAACTGGTTTTATAAGATGGTAGCCAATGGTGCCCCGGCCGGTATTTACATATCAAAAGATCAGGGGGCTACTTATAGTATGCTGATTCCCCCGCCCGGAGGATTTATCGAAAATATGACTGTACAAAGTGACGGCAATTTTTATTTCGATGGAATGGGAGTTGGTTTATACCAGGCTGTTACCAATAGCACAACACCGAAAGTTATTTTCAGTGATACTTTTTCCGCTTTTGTACCCTATATCGTGGCAAAAAATAACGGTATTCTTGTATCTGATAGGTATCTTGGACTTGTACACTATTACACAAAATGATTTTGGTAAATTTGTTGACAATCGAGGATGACCGGCTGACCTATATATAAAAATTGTAGTGAAACTCCGTCCGCCACGCGCCCTCCGCACAACCCACTTTTATATCAGCTATTTTTTATAATTTCGGTGGCATTTGTTAAAAGATGTTAACGGGTTTGTTATTTATCTGGAAAGATTTATAAAAATACAGATATTAGCGCCGCGAAAAACAGTATACTAATTATAGTCCATGCAATACAACAAGATCAATAATCTTTTAGGATGGCTTTGTTTTGCCATTGCCTCAATCACTTATATTTCAACATTAGAACCTTCGGTAAGCTTCTGGGACTGCGGCGAGTTTATCTCCTGCGCCTATCGTTTACAGGTAGCGCATCAGCCCGGATACCCGCTTTTTGCTATGCTGGGCAAGTTCTTCTCGCTGTTCTCTATGGGCGATAAAACCAAGGTGCCTTATTTTACCAATATGGGTTCGGCCCTGGCAAGCGGTGCTACCATCATGTTCCTGTTCTGGACTATTACAGCTATCGCCAAAAAATTATTGATTAAAAAAGGAGAGCAAGCTGATGGCGCCACCCAATGGCTGATCTTCGGCGCCGGTGCGGTTGGCGCATTGGCATTCACTTTTACAGATACTTTCTGGTTCTCGGCTGTAGAAACCATCGTATTTGCTTTATCATCGTTATGTACTGCCATCGTATTCTGGGCTATATTGAAATGGGATGCTCATTCTGATGACCCGGGCGCCGATAAATGGATCGTGTTTATAGCCTATGTTATCGGTCTATCCATCGGTATACACCTGTTGAATTTATTGACCATCCCGGCTATTGTGCTGGTATACTATTTCCGCAGGTATAAAAATATCAACGTGAAAAGCGGCATCATCGCCTTCCTGATAAGCATTGTTATACTTGGATTGGTGCAATACGGTGTCAGGGGATATACTGTAGAATTTGCTGCTTACTTTGATCTTTTCTTTGTGAATAATTTAGGAATGGGTTTTGGCAGCGGCGCTATCGTATTTTTCATTATTCTGATCGGATTGATCGTATTTGGTATATGGTGGAGCATCAAGAATAATAAGCCTACCCTTAACCTGGCACTTTTATGTATTGCATTTATCTATTTTGGATACAGCTCTTTCGCTTATATCCCGATCCGCGCAACCGCGAATACAGATCTGAACAACTCACATCCTGATAATGCTTTTACGCTTTATGGTTATCTAAACCGTATTCAATACGGGGAAACCCCATTGTTGAGCGGACCTTATTTTGATGCTAAAGTTACCGATCAGACTGATGGCAGCATTATCTATCGTAAAGGGGAAAAGACCTATGAAAGTGCCGGGCACAAAGTCAATACGGTATATGATCACACCACTATTTTGCCGCGTATGTATAATACCGAAAATAGCGACGGCTCCTATGCGCAGGATGCTCGTTTTTACAGAGAATGGTTGCACATGGGAGAAACAGATGCACCCACCTTTAGTGATAACATGCGGTGGATGTTTAGCTGGCAGATGTACCAGATGTATTTCAGGTACTTTTTATGGAACTATGTGGGCCGTTATAACCAGCTGGACGGGCAGCAAAGCACCGAGGGAATAGACGGGAACTGGACGTCGGGCATAATGGACGCAGGCAAACATTTGCCAAAATCATTAACCGAGCACGGTAACGGTACGCCAATATACGCCAGCAATGCTTACACACCATTATATGCTATTCCGTTAATATTAGGGTTGATAGGATTGCTTTTCCACTTTCAGCGCGACCAAAAGGATGCGTTGGTGGTGTTGCTATTGTGGTTCTTTACGGGTTTGGCTATTGTGATATATGTTAACCAGCCAAGTGTGCAGCCTCGTGAACGCGATTACTCTTATGTAGGTTCATTTTACGCTTTCGCAATATGGATAGGGCTGGGTGTTATTGCGCTTGCTGACCTGGCTAAAAGATTTTTATCTCCCAAAACTGCGGCAATCGGTGCAACAGTTATATGTTTACTTGTTCCGGTATTATTGTGGAGCAAAGAATATGGCACTCACGACCGTTCAACCAAAATGACGCCGCATGATATGGCCTACAACTACCTGATATCGTGTCCGCCAAATGCGATCCTGTTTACTTATGGTGACAATGATACCTATTCGTTATGGTATGACCAGGAAGTGGAAGGCATCAGGCCCGATGTGCGTATTGTGAACCTGAGCTTATTCAGCGGCGACTGGTATATCCGCCAGATGACCAAGAAGATGAACGAGTCGGAGCCGCTGCCTATTACTATGCCTTATGACAAATACAAAGAAGGTGTCCGTGATGCTGTACAATTTATCGACAAGGGTATTCCGGGGTCAATTGATCTGAAAGAAGTTTTTGACTTTATTACGTCTGATAACGATGCGGCTAAATACCCTCTTCAGGACGGCTCAAAGATCAATTACCTGCCTACTAAGAATTTCAAGTTAAGCGTAAACCCGGATCAGGTGGTAAAAGACGGTGTAGTTTCGGCATCGCAAAAGAGCATGCTGGTTGACACCATGAAGTGGAAGTATACATCAAACTTTGTTACCAAGGATAACCTGGCCTTTTTGGATATACTGGCACATAATAACTGGAAAAGGCCTATCTGCTTTACTATTACTGTTGGTCCTGAAAACATGATGGGCCTGCAGCCATTCCTGTACAAAGAAGGGTTTACGTATCACCTGATACCTTTTAAGGCAGATACTGCCAACCACGATCAATTGGGCAAGACCAATACTTTGGTGATGTATGATAACATCATGAATAAATTCAAATGGGGTAATTTTAAAACAGCGAAATATCTTGACCCTGAATCGACTACCATGTTTTACCCGGTTATTATGTCAACCATCCTGGAGCTGACCCAGAACCTGATACAAGAAGGGCACAAAGACCTGGCATTAAAGGTGCTGCATAAATACGATGCCGAGATGCCTGATATTTATCCTTTTATCGACTTAGCGAGAAGCAAATATTATTTTGTGGCAACAGCTTATACCTTAAATGATATTAACCTGGCCAACCGCTATGCCACAAGTATTGATAACTACGTTACTGACCAGTTGGACTATAACTATAACCAGATGCAAAAGGACGTATCAAATCTGGATCAGCGTACAGTTCAGTTGGGCTTATCATTGCTGAACGCAATTGAACAGGCATCGAAGGAAAATCACCAGGCTGTGATTGCTGATAAAGTAGGGAAGCAATTGAAAGATTACGAAACTAAGTTTTCGCCAGTAATGGGTAAACCACAACAATAACTGATCACCGGAATAATATCAAAGCCACCTCTGAATTTTTCGGAGGTGGCTTTGTTGTATATTGACTTTCTTATAATTCGTTGTAAGGTTTTTCTGCCCTTTTAGGATCATAATTTAAATTTGGCGTAAGCCAGTATAAAAGGATTACCCTTGAGTACCGGTAATTGAACGGGGACAGCAGGAAAGCGGTGCCAAGCAGTATTGCAATGTACAGCCACGGTGACTCGGAACCTGTGAGGATGTACGTGCCTACAGCCAGGGTAACCATTTGTGCAACGTTCATGGCATAACTTACAAACATGGCCACGTAAAAATATCCGGGCTCAACCTCGAACTGGAAGTTGCAGTAAGGACAGTTAGTGTAACTTTTTTGTCCCCGAAAACTATATGTGCTATTGGCAAACATATTGCCTTTGCGGCATTTGGGGCATTTGCATTGCAAAGCGGCTTTAAAGGTTGATAAAGGCTCTGCGGGGGTATTATTAATATCTAGTGTCATTTTTTTGATGATTTAATGCGATTTTTCTGAATTCTTCCGGAGTTGATCCGGTATATTTTTTAAAAAATTTAGTGAAGTAAGAGTTGTCGTTAAAATTTAGCCGATAACCTATTTCGGCTACGGTCAGATCAAGGTTGATCAGCAACCTTTTTGCTTCCAGCAGCACACGGTTCCGTATCACTTCACCTGCTGACAAATCCAGCAGATCATTACACAGTGCATTTAAATGATTCGGGGTGATGTACATAAGTTCTGCATAATCCCTGGGTAGTTTTAGGGTAGCAAAGTTTTTCTCGATCAGTTTTTGAAAGGTCTTTAGCAATGTATAATTGTAAGGTAATGCCTGTGTTTCTTTTTTATGAACGTTTGTACGGCTTAATAAAATAAATACCTGGAGCAATAGCGATCGTATCAGGTCTATGCCCATGCGTCCCGGGTGTTCACTTTCAGTAATTATATCCTCAAATAGACTGGTTATTTTTTCCTGTAATGATGGATCGATTTGGATAACTGCGTCATCAATGATCCCGCTGAAAAACAGGAATTGGTCCAGGTATTCGTTCTTCAACAAAAACGACTCGAAAAATGACGGGGAAAAGTGAATAACATAGCCATCTACATCACCTTCAAAGCTCCAGGAGTGTACCTGTCCGGGTATCATAAAATAAACCTGGTATGGCGTAACATTAAAAGTTTTAAAGTCGATAGCATGTGTGCCGCTGCCTTTGGTAAACAAAACCAGGTGATAAAAAGTATGTTTATGCGGAAAGTACAGGTCGCTGTGTTTTTGCAGGTAGGCAGCAAAACGGCTGATCAGCAGATCCTCTTGCTGAAAATCAGAAAGCTTGCAGATATCATAAACCGGGAATGTGCCTTGCATGGTAACAAAGGTAAGAGTTGTGTACCATTATGAATGGCAATAATTGGGGTACTAATGGTATTTTTTACTTATTCTGATTTTGGGTGTGGTATTACGAAAAAATAATCCCCCGCCGGGTAGCGGGGGATATAGTGACCTGTTTTACTCGCTAATTCAGGTCAAACCTAAACCTTATCAAAGGCAAAAATGATATATAAATCTGAATTTTTGATGAAATAAATTAAAAATGAAGTAAGAATTTGTTTACATCTTTGCACAATTTAAAATTTAGATGGAACGACCCGATAGTATAATATTTGATATGGATGGCACCCTATGGGATGCAGTGGATACCTATACAGAGTCATGGAACATAGTTTTCAGGGAGTTAGGCATTGATAAAACCATTTACAGGGATGAGCTGGCCAAAATGGTAGGCTGGGAAGGCAAGAAGGTTTGGAATGCCATTATGCCAGATTACAGTGAAGAAAAACAGCAGGAGATTTATGCGAAAGTAAACGAAGTAAGAAAAGTATTGTTGCCCCAAAAAGGCGGCGTATTATATGACGGAGTAAAGGATGGGCTAAAGCAGCTGGCATCAAAATATCAGCTTTTTATTGTAAGCAATTGTGCAAAAGGGATCATCAGGTTATTTATTGACTGGGCGGGCATCGATGAGCATATTATTGACGAGATAGCCTACGGTACTAACTATATGCCCAAGCATCACAATATTAAACAATTGATAGACAGGCATAACCTAAAAAATCCGGTTTATGTGGGCGATACTGAGGGGGACGGCGAGCAAAGCAGGCTGGCAGGCCTTCCTTTTGTGTTTGTAAGCTATGGCTTTGGCGCGACGGACGATCACGATGTGCGCTTTGATAGCTTTACAGAGTTTACGGAATATTTTATGGGGTTATAGTCTGAACCGGAATTTCCTGGATTAACCATAGGGTATTTAATTCTGACAATTCGGGAAATTCTATGAATTCGAGTTCAGACACCTAAAGGAATGCTGAAATAAAATGTCGCTCCTTCACCTTCGGTGCTTTTGACCCATATTTTGCCTTTGTGGCGTTGTATGATCTCGCTGGATAGGTAAAGCCCGATACCAAAGCCTGAGATGTTTTTAAATTCATCTTCTTCGGCGCGGTAAAAACGCTGGAATATTTTTTCCTGGTCTTTGGCTTTGATCCCGATACCCTCGTCAGCGACGGATACCGCTATGCTATCATCTTTTGTTTCGCACTGCAAAACAATATGGCTTCCTCTGGGCGAATACTTGATCGCATTATTGATCAGGTTCATAATTACCTGCCCAATCTTTGCCCTATCCGCATTAATATTAATCTCGCCGGATGATTCAAAACGAAGAGTGTGGCTATTGCTCAGCACACGGCTTTCATTCATTACTTCTTCTATAAGCTGATTAATACCGAAAGTTGTACGGGAGAGCTTCAGCTTGCCTGGTTCGAGCTTGGACAGGTCGAGGAACCCGTGGATCAGTGCCGTCATTTTATTTACCTGGTTGCCACATTTCACTACGGCGGTTTTAACAAATGGGTCGGATGTGCCTGCTAATTTTGTTTCCAGTAATTGCAGATAGGCCTTCAGCGAGGTAAGCGGCGTTTTCAATTCGTGACTAGCCATAGCAATAAAATCATTCTTCCTGATCTCATCGCGTTTGCTTTCAGTAATATCCACAAGGGTTCCGAGCATTCTTACAGGCTCTTTATTTTTATTAAGGAGTACTGTTCCCTTAGTGCGTATCCAGTGCAGTGAATTATCGGGCCAGAAAATTCGTACCTCATAGTAATAGCTGCCTTCTATAAGTGCCTGATAATATGACTTGACCACAATGTTTTCCATATCATCGGGATGGACCTGGGCCCTGATATCGGCAAGTGTAACCTCTGTATCCGCCGGATGTCCGAATATTTCAGGTAATTGCTGTGAATAACTAAATGCATAGTCTGCTAAAGTCAAATCCCAAATGGCCATTCCTGTTGCTTCGGCAGCAAGCAACAGGCGGTGTTCATTTTCCTGCGCAACCTCTTTGGCTTTTACTTCGGCTGTAATATTAATGAAAGTGCTCAGGATATAAGCCACCTGTTGTTGATCATCCAGTATAGGGATATTGGAGAATGACCAGTAGTGGGGTGATCTGACATTAGCGCCTGGTTCAAAAAGGTCGTACCTGTACACCGGCACATTAAACTTTTCGCCTGTGCGTATCAGATGACTAAATATTCTGCGGGCAATGGTATCTGTTGTTTGATCAATATCGTCATGATATATTTCAAAGAAGCCTTTTCCAATAACTTCATCCCTGGTCAATAAGGTCGTTTTAAGATAAGTGTCGCTTGCTGCAACTATAGTAAATTGGGGGGCATCCGTTTTTATAAGTAACGAACCGGGCGACTTTTCAAAAAGTACGCGGAAAAGATCAGCAGGTAAATTATCTGCACCGGCCTTGGTCATTGCAGTGAGGTGTTTGGACGAATTAATATGGTCAAGATATGTAAAATTCTGACTAATCAAAAAACAAGTGATAGGGAACTGCAGGATACCTTACTTAAGCATCATTGAGTTGAGTTATTTTTTGTAAATATGTGTGATCATATTTCTCTGCAATGAAAACAAGAACGTATGCCCGCTTCAGGTACCTAACTACTGCTTGCCTATTATTTTACTCAGCAATTTCATTCGCCCAATCCTACAAGCCACCTGTATTCACCGATCCCGACATACTAAAGAAGATCGAGGCGGCCTACCCTGTAATTGATAAGTTATACAAGGAATACGCAGAGCAAAATCATTTTCCCGGCTTGGTGTATGGAATAGTAGTTGATGGTAAATTGGTGCATACAGGCAGCATAGGTTATACCGATCTGAAAGACAAGACTACAGCCAGTTCAAAATCAGATTTTCGCATAGCTTCCATGAGCAAAAGCTTTACCGCTATGGCGATATTAAAGTTGCGCGACGAGGGCAAACTGAAACTTGATGATCCGGCGTACCTGTATATCCCCGAAATGAAGAGAATAAAATACCTCACCAAAGATGCTTCACCAATCACCATACGTAATCTGCTTACACATTCAGCGGGCTATCCGGAAGATAATCCATGGGGTGATAGGCA
>DATHLW010000406.1:0-3403 GCA_035487675.1 Mucilaginibacter sp.
TCTATCAGTGAGCCAATTTGTGAAAGTATGGCGATGCGGTTGCTTTGCAGCTCCTTATCAAAAATAGAAATGCTGCCCTGATCTGTTTTTAACAGATTGAGCAGCAATTTTATAGTAGTGGTTTTTCCTGCGCCGTTGGGGCCAAGGAAACCGTAAATACTGCCTTCGGGCACTTGCAGGGACAGCGATTTGACAACCTGCTGGTTGCCGAAACTAAAGCTTAACCCCTCAGTGCTGATTACCATAGTTTTTCTTTGGCAACAGAGCAAACAGTTTTTACCAGTGTTACGCCTTTATAAAACAGCGATGTTGCGTGCACTGCAGCAGAGGCGCCTTCTGAGTAAATCTTTTTTTGTTGAGATTGATAACTTATCCCCATTACTAAAGCAAATACAACAGGTAACAGCAGTAGGATAAATGGATTCGAATTTGTGATCAGCCTTTTCATTGTGTGATTGATTATGATACAAATAAACATCGAAAGTTTAACCCGCTAAAAAGTATTAGACCAACGGACAGGATTTGTAGATGAACGGACAATTTGGGCTATAAAGGCGTTCATCGGAAATATAGGCGGGTTTATCGGTAAAATGAGCGGCTATATATAAATATGAGCTAAGTTTCATACTTAATACATTACATTAGTTGCAATGAAGCGTAATTGGCAAATATTCTGGCATGTGGTTTTTTGGGTAAGTATAGTAAGCTATTTTGCGGTAGTTACCCACAATAACAGCAAGATAAGTACCGAAGATTTATTGGTATTATTTGTTGGTTATGGTTCCATCAATATTGGGCTTTTTTATCTTAATTACCTGTACCTCATCCCCAAATTTTTAGATAAAAAGAAATACAGATACTACGCGCTTTCATTAGTTGTCGTGATCATCGTTTTTGGATTGACCAAATATGGTGTGGGGCTTTATTTTAAAGTACTTGTATTACAGCACGGGAATGGTAAGACTATGTCTTTTGGGTCATATTTTATTAGCACAGCGTTAACAAGTATCTTTTTTCTGTTTTTAAGTACGGCTCTTAAGTTTAGTGTCGATTGGTTTTTGAATGAACGTATACAGCGCGACTTAGAAAATCAGCGTCTTACTGCCGAACTTGCTTTCCTGAAATCACAGATCAACCCGCATTTTTTATTTAACTCGTTGAATAGTATTTACTCGCTGGCCTACCAGAAGTCAGACACGACACCGGAGGCTATTTTGAAGCTGTCGGAAATTATGCGTTACATGCTGTACGAGAGTAATGACAACAAGGTGGACCTGTCAAAGGAACTGCAATACCTGCAAAACTATATCGACCTGCAAAAGATAAGGTTCGGGAATAATGCTTTTGTCGACTTTAAAATTACGGGTGAGGTTGGAGATCAAAAGATCGTACCTTTGCTGCTGATCGCATTTATTGAGAATGCTTTTAAGCACGGGGTAGCCAATGACCCGTCTTCCCCGATATGTTTACGGATAAACCTGGATGGAACACATCTTCATTTTTTTATGGAGAACAAAAAACATATGCTTAACCGTGATAATGAAGGGGGAATTGGGTTAAATAATGTTAAAAGGCGGCTCGACCTGCTTTATTCAGGAAAATATACACTAACTATACAGGACGAGCCCAATATTTATACTTGTGAATTATCATTAGTTTTATAACATGATCAGATGCCTTGTAGTTGATGATGAGCCCTTGGCGCTCCATATATTGGAAGATTACATATCCAAGATGCCTTTTTTGCAATTGGCTAAGGTAACTACCAACCCTATTGAGGCGCTGCAACTGGTGCAGGAAGGGAATATCGATCTGGTATTTCTGGATGTTCAGATGCCCGAGCTCACCGGTATCCAGTTTTTGCGTATTGCCAATGGCAAATCAAAAGTGATACTCACCACTGCTTACCCTCAATATGCATTGGAAGGTTATGAGCTGGATGTGATCGATTACTTGTTAAAACCCATAGCGTTCGATCGTTTCTTTAAATCAGTGCAAAAAGCACAGGCTATTATACAACCATCTGCAAAAACTGAAATAAAGGTTGAAGCTGCTGCACAGAATGATTTTCTGAGCGATTTTATTTTTGTGAAGACCGAGCACAAGATTCAAAAAGTGTACCTGAACGATATTTTGTTTATCGAAGGCTTAAAGGACTACATTTCTATTTTCACTCCTGTTGAGCGTATCATCACCCTGCAAAATATGAAAAAGATGGAAGATGCCCTGCCTGAAAAACATTTTATCCGGGTACATAAATCTTATATCGTATCCATCAATAAGATAGACAGTATTGAGCGCAGCCGCATTTTTATTGGCGATAAGATCATACCTGTGGGAGACACCTACCGCGAGGAATTTTTCAAAATCGTTGACGGGAAAAACATTTAGTTTGCAGCTTTTACAGTTCGCAGTAGCCAGTTGCCAGTGGGCAGTTTGCAGAAAACTGATTAACCATGTACCCACTGCAAACTGCCTACTGATTACTGGCCTAAAGCTTTCTGTATCGAAGCCTCAGCTTCAGTAACTACTTCGTCTATGGGCCTTTTATCAGGCTCTATGGGCGACAACACTTCCCAGGTCATACGGGTGAAGGTATTAAGAGGATAAACCCCATAACGTACCATCTTCCAGGCATTATTTATAGCTATCGGTACTATCAGCGCTTCAGGGCATTTTTTAAGAAGCGTGGCAACCCCTGTTGGCTTAAATGATTTCACAATTCCGTCTTTAGAGCGCGTGCCTTCCGGGAATATCATGGCCGACCATTTTCTTTCCTTCATCCGGGTGCCGAGCGCGGCAATTTCGGTGATGGATTGTCTCGCATCTTTACGGTCAATATTAGCGGCCCCACCATGACGCAGGTTATAAGATATAGAAGGGATACCCCTGGCCAACTCGATCTTGGAGATAAATTTGGCGTGATATTTACGCAGGAACCAGATCATTACCGGTATATCATACATGCTTTGATGGTTGGCAATAAAAATGATCGGCCTGCCTATGGGTAAGTTTTGCTTATTGGTGAATGTTACGGTATCGCCCAATAAATAATAGGTGCTTACCAGGAAAAAGTTCAGCGTGTCAACTGCCCATTTATGCGCTTTGTAACCAAATGCATTAAAACAGATCCACTGAATTGGATGGAAAATAACCAATAACAACCCGAATGCCAGGTAATGTATGATCGTAAGGATGTAGCCAAATAATTTCCTCATTCAGAGGCAAAGTTATGATTTTGTTGGAATGTTGTAAGGTTGAAAAGTTGGAATGTTGGGAGCGCTCATGAAATATAGCGATGGATTTAAAACGTTTTAAACCCATCGCTATAGAAGGTGTCGATCAATCTACCCCGATCACCATATGCACCGGTATGGCGATGCGGTTCCAGCTGTTGATAGTA
>DATHLW010000407.1:0-10926 GCA_035487675.1 Mucilaginibacter sp.
CATTTAGCACAATTGGCTCAATGTCATTGATTTTTAGTCGCGCAAAGTTCAGCCAAAATCATAACATATTTTTATCACAAATGGTTATGACCCATAACCTAATGTTATTGAAATAGAGAGCGTCTTGTGAAGAGCTTCTACTTCTAAAGGAACAGTTTGATTCAGGAGAAGAATAAATAATAAAGTTCGACGAATAATAAATGGGTTTTTCATTAAGTTTGGTTCATCAACCTGATAAATTTACCATGAGAATCGCAACCTATAACGTGAACGGGATCAACAGCAGATTGCCCGTATTGCTCCGCTGGCTCAATGAAACAAAACCTGATGTAGTTTGCCTGCAGGAACTGAAAGCCCCGCAGGAAAATTTTCCGGAACAACCGATAAGGGATGCAGGCTATAACGTGATATGGCACGGACAAAAAAGCTGGAATGGTGTCGCGATACTGGCCCGAGGCCGCGAGATAAAAGAATTAAGACGGGTACTTCCCGGTGACCCGGAGGATGTGCACACCCGTTATATTGAGGCTGTGGTTGATGACATAATTATTGGAGGGCTTTATTTGCCTAATGGCAATCCAGCCCCGGGGCCAAAGTTTGATTATAAGCTGAGTTGGTTTGAAAGGTTCATCACCCATGCCGGCGAATTGATGGCCTCAGGTAAGCCTGTTGTTTTGACGGGCGACTATAACGCGATACCCACAGAAATAGACGCTTACAAACCAGAGCGCTGGGTAACTGACGCACTTTTCCGCCCGGAAACCCGGGCCGCGTTCCAAAGGCTGCTTGACCAGGGTTGGACAGATGCTATTCGAAAACTGCATCCAAATGAGACTATCTATACCTTTTGGGACTATTTCCGTGATGCTTACGGGCGCAATGCAGGACTCCGGATAGACCATTTTTTACTAAGTCCCCAAATTGATAGCCGCCTCAAAGCAGCCGGTGTCGACCTTCATGTTCGCGGCTGGGAAAAATCAAGCGATCACGGTCCGGTTTGGATAGAACTGGCTGATTAAGTGTATTATCAAAACATAAAAATTCAGGGAGAAATCTGAAAAGCTTTAGATTCTCATCAACAATTTTTTTCAGGTTTTTTTTAAGAAAAATAACCGTAACCCGGGCATGCATAAATCCGTATACTTTTAAAGGCGAAAAACCCCGTTGCCTGTTTTTTTAAAGCTCCCAGGTGTTATGCGGAAACATATTGTGATAATTGCGGATGATCTATCCAGCCTTGAAACCTTTACTGCCTTACTTGAGAAAGGCGGTTATGTAGTTAGTACGCTAAGTTCATTCCCCTCAATGAGTGAGCTTGCTTTTTTGCGCCCGGACTGCTTTATTATCAATGAATGGCTTCCCGAAATATGCGGGCATGCGATCTGCCTGATGCTCAAAGCGCAGGTGCAAACCAAAAACACCCCTGTGATTTTAATATCCGAGGCCGGCGAGAGTGAACCCCTTGAGAACAAGTGTGATGCCGATCTGATCTTAAAAAAACCTTACCAGCCGTATAACCTGGCGCAGATAGTTTCATTGGTAATTAGAAACGCTATGTCGATACATAACTGATGATTATTACGTTGTTCATCTAACTGAACTTGAACACGCTAAGTAATATGATGGTGAGGAAAAGCCCTAACTGAACAAGATAAAATGTTTTGATATTCCTGACGGCTTGTTTTGTTTGGATATCAAAATCCGGGCTATTTTTATGGATACTGGCATCTAATTTTGATTTTTGCCGTCCGCCAACTATAAAGCCATTCAATATAAGCGTAAGTATCAATGTCAGTTTAATTTTAAACCATATTTGATGGGCAAACGCGCCATGGGTAATTATCATCATCCCAGTTCCCGAAATAATAAGCAGCGCTGCCCCTATCCCCAAAAGGGCTTCAAGTTTGCCCATCAGTTCCAACAGGTTTAGTGACCGCTCCCGTTCTTTTTCAAGACTTTTAGAAAAAAATCGGAATGCAACTGTATCGACGACTGTAGTTCCGGCCATCAGCGCTAATCCTGTAAGATGTATGATCAAAAATATATTTAGAAGAATCATTGTATTCATTTTAATAAGTTTTTAAAGTTTTATCCCTGAAAAGAAGAAAGCTGGTTATCATCATGTAGACAGCCGTTAGGCCATGGACCAGCAAGTGCAGAGCATCTGTAGGACCATTTGTAGCAAGAATGATCAGGCAATCGGTGGCGGGTACGATTATGGCTGCTGTAAATACCCATGCGGTTGCTCGTCGCATTCCTAAAAATAAAAGAGGCAAAAGCGCCACACCGGAGAATATATCCCGGATCCCTTTTATTCTTCCAAAAGCAATATCCCTGGCATCGGAGAAGGGTATACCAAAACCGGCCGCCCCCGCATTTGGGCTGATGATAAACCTTATTCCTACAAAAATTATCCCTGCTGCTATCAGCAGCGTCATCCAAAAAGATGCCGACCGGGCACCCCATTTGGTATTTTCATTAATTGTTTTCATATGCTGTTATTTATTTAACAGCACAAAATTGGGTAATGAAAATCCCCGGTTCATTCACCTGGGTTAATTAATGCTTGCCGGCGATACGTTTTCTTATGCGGCTTAACGATTGTGGTTTGATACCCACGTACGAGGCTATATAATATTGAGGAATACGCTGACCTATATCGGGAAAGTTTAATAAGAATTGGCTGTACCGTACCTCGGGCGGATCGGTATATAATGATTTTACCTGGTTGATAACATTCACGAAAACCTGTTCAATAGCCAGGCGGCCAAATCTTTCGCCATGCTCCACTTCTTTATAAAACTGCTGTATATCGTTAAAACTGATTACAAAAACTGTGGTATCCTCAAGCGCCTGTATGTTTACGTATGAAGGGATCTGGGGCAGGAAACTCATGTAATCGCAAACAAACTCACCTTCTTTGTTGAAATAATTGGTTTGCTCTTCGCCATCGCTGTTGATGTAATACCGGACAAGCCCGGTCTCAATAAATATGATGTATCTGCAAACACTGCCTGCCTGCAGTAAATTATCGCCTTTTTTGAAAACTTTTTTATGAAAAAGCCTGCGCACAATTTCTTCATCATGGGTTGAAAGAGGTATGCAGCTTTTGATGGTATTTAAAAGTATATCCATTTATAACTTGTCTTGTTTGGTTCAAGGCAATTATAATGATTAACGTTTTAAATCGATAAGATTTCCTTCTAATTACGCATCCTCATAGGATTAAAAGCCATCAGGTATTCCTTGTTTTGGCGACGGATAGCAATTATATCCGGACTCTTTTCAGTAGCATCGGTCACCCTATTTAATTTTTGACTGACAAGAGAAAACATCTCTGAAAGCATTTCAGGTAAAATTTTGGCCGAAATGATGGGGAAATATAATTTTTCAAGGGCCGATTTTTCCTCGTTCGAAGCCAGACTCAGTTCCCAGGTCTCTTCGGGTTTAAAGCCAAACTCCCTGGCGCAGTTGTCCAGGTCAAAACCATAGATTTTGGCCTGAAATACTATGGGGTCATTTTTCATACCGGTTATTTTTTGTTATTTGAAACTCCTAATTCGTCCCGTGAGTGGATTTGTTTACTCGCCTGGTAATCGGATGTGACCTTTTTACCGCCGGTACCCGCTGCTTTTTTGACGTTTTTGCCGCCTTTATCTTTACTCATGATCTTATAAATTATAATGTGTTACTTAATTAACAGACTTTGCGCAGCTTGATGATCCTCATCCAGTGCATCAGTTTCATTACCGGGAAAACAGGATCGATCTCAAACCACTTTGTTCCGAAATTAGCGCTGTTGGGGTGCCTGTGATGATTGTTTTGAAACAGCTCGCCCAGCATCAGAAAGCCAAAAGGCGTGGTATTTTTTGATTTGTCCTTGTTGTCAAAATTCGTATAGCCATATTTATGCCCGCACCAATTCACAATGGCGCCGTGTATGGGGCCCATCAGGAAATGAACAGGGAGCAAAAGGAACAGCCACCAATGAGGGGCAAAAGCGACATAAAAGCCGGTATAAGCTGCGCCGAATAACAGCCTCGATAGATTCGAGGAACCCATCCTGTCTATTAATGGCCATTCGGGATAATTTCCGGCAAACCTGGCTTCGGGATCCTTTATTCGCTGCAAATGATCAGCAAAGGTTTTGAAGGTCGCCCGGGTCATCCGGTATACGTCCGTGAAAAAATGGGGGGAATGCGGGTCCTTTTCCGTGTCGCTATAAGCATGGTGCTCGCGGTGCATGATCGCATAAGCACGTGGGTTTAAAAAGGATGCGCCCTCAAACAAATAGGCCATTATATAAAATACCCGTTCCCAGAATTTATTGGTGGTAAACATGCGGTGGGAGGCGTAACGGTGCTGGAAGAATGTCTGGAAGAATAAAGACAGGAACCAGTGGGCAATAAAGAAAATCAGTATGACTATCATACAAAACGTTTTAATAAATTCATAAGGTCATCCTGATCGCATTACTGAATTCGCATGGCCGTAGATAAGTAGTAACAATGAGGTGTTATTCACTGTTGGCCTGATTGGCCTGAAGTATAAGCATTAGTAAGTTATAATGCTTATCAGCCGGTCGTGCTTCGGTTAATAAACCAAATAGCAGGTGCTTTTTAGAAAGTCTTAAAGGACTATAATATATAGACAGCTAACGCAACAAATTGTTGTAATTAATTATGTTATTTTTTTACAGTTAATTTCCCCTCATTTACTGCCCCCGCTATCCATAGCAAAACTTTTATCATCTGCCGATGGTCCGTATATAGATGGCACTGCTATATCATTCAAGCGCATATAAACGGTTAATTGCCCCCTGTGATGAACCATGTGATTAATTGTTGGCTCTACTTGCGCTCTCTTAGATGAGCTAAATAAAACCTGCCCATTTGCCTTAAGATAAAATGTCTCCCCCAGATCGCCTTCTTTAAGCCCTCGCAAAGCATCTTTAGCTTCCTTAACGTTTTGTTTGAAATGGTTCACAAGGTCCTGCGAGGTTTGAGCCTTCATGTGCTGAAATGTAGCAAAATCGATCTCGGACTTTCTGATAATGTGGGTTATCCACAAAGGTATTTCGGCTACAAGCAGTGCGAGGTAACCTAATTCCATAGATTTTTCGTGCGGTTTCCAGCCAAACAATTCGGGAGGGATACGCTCAAGACATTTTAAAGAAGAAGTAGTTTCTGCTTCGAGCTCTTTTGCAAATTCTGCGGCAAATAATTGATCGTTCATGGCATTGCGGATAAGTGTTTGGAAAGAACACCCTGGAGTATAAATAGTTTTGAAACAAACGCCCTGAACCGAAAAGTCAAGACCTTCCATTTATTCTGCATTAATTTATTTAAGTTACATTTGGAAAGAGAGGCCTGTTACATTATCGCTTTTTACAACGTAATCTCTCTAAACCAGTCACATAGAAATGAAAAACCTTTCGGCGATAATTCTTTTAAGCAGTTTTTTCCTGGTTGCATGCACTAAAAAAGACTATGCGCCAAATATTCAAACCGTTGTATATGGTCGGGCGTACGACCGTTGGAACAATGAACCTTACCGGGGTTTAAAATTAATGATCGGAGAATTCCAGGAATTCAACTTCGGCGATAACGGCTCAGGTAAAGCATTGGTAGGCATTCGTGATTCGGCGGTAACCGATTCAAATGGTAATTATAAAATGACATTTACTACATCGGGTAAGGGCGACTATTATTATATGAGTTTTATAAATGTTCCGGCCAATGTGCGCCTTATATCTGATGCGGGCACTCCTAACCTCCTGCAATATAATAGGGCCAATAAAAACCGTTTTGACGATCTGCAATATAGGGCCGAAGAGATAAAAAATATTGGATCATCGGTCAGGTACGATTTTGATGTATTGAAACAATATTATATGCGATCAAGGATCACATTTTCCGGCAATACAAAACCCCCGGTTACAATTATGGCCGGTAGCGCCCAAGTTCCATTGACCGGGATCCCAAGCTATATCTATGGAAACAGCAATGACACGGTTGTAAATATTCCCATTTTAAAAAATACCGGGGGGCTTGCCCTGCTCTTTTATATAACCGACCCGGTAACGAAAAACCTGTTACGGAACCCGCTTATATTCCTGAATCCTGTTATTAATAAGGACACTATTCAAGGCCCTGCATTTACGGTTTACCCCGCAACATTTAAGTAGCGCAGGAATAATATCCTGGTAATTTATTTAGCAGGAGTGATAACAATATTCCGGTAATCGATAGGCCCATGGTCACCCTGGAACAATATTGGGCCGGGTTCTTCTTCCTTGCTGTTGATAGCGCCGCCGGTAATGCCTGGGATGATCTGGCTGCAAATCACCGTGCGGCCATTGGCTACGACAGTTACTAGTCGGCCAACCAGTGTGATATCATATGATTGCCACTCTCCCGGGTTTCTTGCCATCATTACATTAGGCGCAAGGAAACCATAGATAGAACTGAATTGGTTGTTGATCGGCTCAGGTTCGCCACTTTTGGTATCGATGATCTGTGTTTCATAACGCCCGCGCAGGTAAACTCCGCTGTTGCTGCCTTGCTGGTAACGGAACTCCACATGCAATTTAAAGTCAGTAAAGGTTTTATCGCTGATCAGGTTGGCGCCCGAATGTTTGCTCCTCAAGATGCCGTCCTCAACCACCCATTGGTTTTTGCCGTCTGTATGCCAGCCTTTGGTATCTATTCCGTTGAATAGTTTGATAGGTGTACCCCATGCCGGTGTTTTGGAACGGGCCATCAAAGGTGCCCTTACTCCCGTAAAATTATAGGTTACCCCGTCGGTATATACCATGGTGCCTTTTATGGCATCGCCGTTTACTTCAAACTCAAAATCCATATTCCTGGTTCCCGGCTCCCATTGCGGAGGGATAGAAAAACTGTATTTGCTGCCGTTCACTTTAACTTCCGAAATGGGGCGTGCGCTGCCGAAAGCATAAACAAAACGGCCGATCAGCGTATGCGTGCCCGATTTTTGCACCTCTAACCACGACGGTAAAGTTTTACCGTCTTTGTCAATATTGAGATCAAATCTTCCGATCACATCAGGGTCCTTCATTAGCACGGCTTGTGCGGAAGCTTTTAGGGATGAGAAAACAAATAAGAGCAAAATGAATTGTGCCTGCACAAACAAGCGAACGAATTTGTTCGTCAAAACGGGAAAGGGTTTCATATACTTAGGATTTATAATTTTCTAAACTACAAACTAATGTCGGATTTTTGTTTAGGCACTGCAAAAAATAAAAGGCCCTCAGATTTTCATCCCGGGCCTGTCAATGTCGCTCGCATATTTTACCCACCCGATCTACGCTTCGCTGGATCACCCTCCCTTTTGCAGGCAAAAAGGAGGGTTAAAAAGCTTCTAAGTTTATCTTATTTGGCTTCCATTATTTTGGTCACCTCGATGGTGTCGTTATTAACGTTAGCGTCTACCTCAACATCTTTGCCAGCATATTTTATTACCTCTTTCTGGTTGGATATTTTATAAACTTTATCACCCGAAACAAGCACCGCGGTAGCACCGCCTGCTATGCATTTGTTGACGCATTTAATACGGTCTGCTTGCGCACCCATATCATGTTTGCTTGCCGCGCAGTCCGAGTCGCCGATATAACCTTTAAGGTGTTGGGTATCGTTAGCGGTAAATGCCATTGCCACGCCTAACGTAAGTACAATGGCGAATGATAAAAGTAAATTCTTCATAGCTAATTTGATTTAATGAATTGGTAATCAAATATAATAAACATTAATTAGATCAAAAGGTTGTGTAACTTGTTTCAGCTAATAAAACCGAGATGGATAGTGCACCCAGGATAGTTCTCCGCACGCGAAGCGATCCGCCAACCTACTGGCTCACCCGCTTTATTATCCTTCGTTTGCTGGGGGTTATCTATGCTGTAGCTTTCCTGGTAGCCATCAATCAGCTTATCCCGCTAATAGGCTCCAACGGGTTGCTTCCTGTCGGGAACTACCTGACATTGGTAAGCCACGCACTGGGCTCCAACGGAGCGGGCTTTGTGCGGCTGCCTTCCGTGTTTTGGTTATGGCATTCTGATACGGCATTGCTGACTGTAGCCTGGATAGGCTTTATCCTTTCCTGCGTTGTGGTATGCGGCTATGCCAATGCGCCGCTGCTTGGGATGATTTGGTTCCTGTATATGTCCATCGTTCATGTGGGGCAGGACTGGTATGGATACGGCTGGGAAATACAGCTAACCGAGACCGGGTTTTTGGCGATCTTTCTTTGCCCCTTGCTGGATATGCGCCCGTTCCCCAAACGTGCGCCGCCGATGGCCGTCATCGTTTTATTTCGATGGCTGGCATTCCGTATTATGCTGGGTTCGGGATTGATCAAATTTCGCGGGGATGAGGCCTGGCGTAACGGGACGGTATTGTATTATCATTTCGAGACACAGCCCATACCTGGTCCGCTGAGCAGGTGGTTCCATTTTATGCCGCATGCGTTGTTGAGGATGGGCGTATGGTTCAATTGGCTGGCTGAACTGGTGGCGCCCTGGTTCGTATTCTGGCCGAGGATTGCCCGGCACATTGCCGGTTCGGTGATCGTATTGTTCCAGGTGGTGCTTATTGTTAGCGGCAACTTATCGTTTTTAAACTGGCTCACCGTTCTTCCCGCCCTGGCTTGTTTTGATGATGGCTTTTGGGTAAAGCTTCTTCCCCGCGTATTGGTCCGCAAGGCGCAGGCTGCTGTTGATGGTGCCGAAGAATCAGTGCCTATGCTAACCACCTCTTATATCGTTGCCGCTGTTGTTGCGATCCTCAGCATACAGCCTGTAATCAATATGCTGTCTACCGAGCAGATCATGAACGGCTCCTTCGATCCGCTCGACCTGGTAAATACCTATGGCGCATTTGGGAGTGTGGGCCAGGAACGTACCAATGTGGTATTTGAAGGCACGATGGACGACACCACCAACAACAAAGCCCGCTGGAAACCCTATATCTATAAAGACCTACCCGTATTGCTGGACAAGCAACCGCCGCAAATAGCACCTTACCAACCGCACCTGGACTGGCAGATGTGGTTTGCGGCCATGTCTACCGCCGACCAATACCCCTGGACCTACAACCTGGTTTGGAAACTCCTGCATAACGACCCCGGCGCGGTAAGCCTGTTTGCCCAAAACCCCTTCCCCGGCAAGCCGCCGCGATTTATCCGGGCAACCCTATACCACTACAAATTTGCTGAACCCGGCAACCCCCAACACCTTTGGTGGACGCGCGAACGAATAGGTGATTGGATGCCTGCTTTATCGGTGAATGACCCGCAGTTGGTGAAGTTTTTGAGGTATGAGGGCTGGGTGAGGTAAATAGGCTGTGGTCATGGATGAGTTGTATGGTGTAAATACCGGTAAAATACCGTGTTTTCACTGTATGAGTTTCTGGTTTAATATATTAGTTTTAAAGTGCTTATTCGAGTTGAGTATGGAAAGTTTTTTAGTGGATTTTATTGGCCCTGAGTGCCATTTATGCTCAATTTTTTTGTGTTACTAGCATAGAGTGCATACGGTAAACTTTATTATATATGGAAGCTCAAATTTTATCAAAACGCTTGGTTGACATCGGGGATGTAGAGCCATTAAATGCAACTGATTTACCTATTATGGAGGAAATCTATAATGTGTTAAAAAAGCATAACGCACTGCAGAGATTCGGTGTGACTTTACTTCATGAACATTTTGAAATTAATGAAGATGAGGTTTTAATTGAAATGACCGATAGAAACACACGAACCCAAACTATACAGCCTATTGATAAAGATCATCCTCTTTTGATAGATTCAATTGAAACATCTTGGCGGTTAGATACAGGCTTGCCTGTTCAATCGTGTAGTTGTATTAGATTTGGAGACGACCATTCTCATCAAAGCAGAGGGTAACGATTGTATGTTAAACCCGTTGCTGTCCGAAGATTATTGACTTCGGACGAATATGACTATAATCTTCATATCAAACAGCATTGGGGTTACAACTGCAAATTGCGGGTCATTAGTTACATTCGTTTAATTGATAATAAGAATACCTGTTGTCAATTACTAAATAATCCCAATAATGGAGACTGATCGGTTTGATTCTTTTGTCGAAGATTTGCTGGGAGAAAAAATAGCCAGACCATTGATAATAGTGGCTGCTTCGAAAATAGAAGACTTGTTATATTTAATCCTTGCCAAATATTTCTTAAATCCAAGAAAAGCAGGAGATGACGATTTATTGAATGGTGACAACCCACTTTCAACGTTCTCCGCGCGAATCAAAATCTGTTATCGTTTAGGAATAATGAATAAAGATTTATTTGATATATTGGATAAAGTTCGAAAAGTGAGAAATCTTTGTGCTCATAGTATTGAATTCAATGTGCAAAAATCTCCTGTACGCGAACATTTATTGGAACTAAGAAAGTGTGTCCAACAGAGATCTTCATTTATATTAGCTAAAGAAAGATATTTTAATAATAAATTTGATTCTAGTTTTCGTGAATTACAATGTGCTTTGATTGCAATTTGTGTTGTCCTGGTTGCAATCAATGAGAAGATATCGAAAACAGAAGGAATTGTTGATACTTTACGAATTTCAAGAAAGTAAATGGCAAAAGATAAAGAAATAGATAATACAATTCAGTGCGCCGTAATACGAGGCAAAGTATTAGGAGTTAATGTGTATAGAGGATACGAAAAACTAAGCACATTATCGGAAATTTCTAAGGCGGATATATATGATCAAAAAATAAACCCAACCGGAACGCAGCGAGATCTAAGTTCTAAACATGCTCGGGAAGCATATGAGTACGTTAAGAATAAAGATTTAGGATTTTGGCCTGAGCTATTTTTGTGTGCAAGAGCGAATGACATTTTAACGTATACACCTATCTCAGATGAATTTCCGGA
>DATHLW010000408.1:0-2864 GCA_035487675.1 Mucilaginibacter sp.
GTTGCCTAACTTAACGATAGGCAAATTGGTAGCACTGATCTTGATCAGGGCAAGGTCGGTATTCGGGTCTGTACCGATTACTTTGGCAGTAAAGTGTTGGTGATCGTTTGTGGTAATTTCAATTTTGTCAGCCTTATCCACCACGTGGTTATTGGTTACAATGTAACCGTCGGGCGAGATGATCACACCTGAACCTGACGCCATCTGCGGGCCCTGTGGCTGTATACGGCCACCAAACATATCGCCGAATAACTGCTGCATCTGGTCCTGCCCGCTGCTTCCCTGGCTCTTGTAGGTAGTACGGATGTACACTACGGCAGGCGTTACTTCGGCGGCGGCCTCGGTAAAGTCGGTCATTTCACCTGTGGATGATACACTGGATTTGGTTAAGGGGTTGTTTGTAAAATAAACTTTCTGTTTGTCCTCAAAGCTCATGTTATCAGCATACTTATTCTCAATCAATTTGTATGCTCCTAATGCAAGAGCCCCGCCTAAAAATGCGGTAAGGATAGTTAAACCAAACTTTTTCATTTTCTCTGATCTGTTTTTTTAATGGTTTCACGAAACTATTCTGATGGTACAGACTTTTGTATCAGCCTCATAATAGTTTCATATTATAAATCACTTTTCTTTTACAATATTTTATTTATTACACTTGGAGTGTCAAATTTAATACCATATAGACGTTATTATCAACTACAAGTTATAATGTTTTTTGTTAAAATTTGTTAAATTGACAATAAACAGCAATTAAGGTTTATTTAGGTTGACTATCCATTTGATGGATTACCTTAAAGTTAATAAAAAATACGTGAAAATTAAATTCTATAAATACCAGGGCGCCGGCAACGATTTTATTTTGGTGGACAACAGGAAAAATGTTGTAAATCATCATAATCCGGCACTTATTGCCCGTTTGTGCGACCGCAGGTTTGGCGTTGGCGGCGACGGTATGATGTTTTTACAGGACATTGAAGGATACGATTTTGAGATGGTTTACTATAATGCTGATGGTCAGCCGAGCAGCATGTGCGGTAATGGCGGGCGTTGCATTGTGGCTTTTGCAAAATTCCTGGGGGTAATAGATAAAGAGACCGATTTTTTGGCAGTAGATGGCCCGCATCATGCCAAAATTTCAGAAAGTGGTGATTGGGTGAGCCTGCAAATGATCGATGTAAATACAATTAACCGCGATGGAGATGCCTATGTTTTGAATACCGGCTCGCCGCATTATATTGAGATGGTTGACGATCTGAAAGATAAAGATGTTTACCACGATGGGCACGCCATCCGCAATAATGATACTTACAAGGCAAAGGGCATCAATGTAAATTTTGTGGAACCTTTAAAGGACGGTTACTTTGTGCGCACCTTTGAGCGTGGCGTTGAGGATGAAACCTTTGCCTGTGGAACGGGTGTTACTGCCGTAGCATTGGCTATGGCCAAACACAACCATCAAACCGGGAAGCTGAATACCCCCATCAAAGTTTTGGGCGGCGACCTAAACATCAGGTTTGAAACCGACGGAACCAATTTCAACCATATCTTCCTGGAGGGGCCGGCTGTGCAGGTGTTTCAAGGGGAAGTGGAAATATGAAATGACCGCGACACAATACGTTGCTATTCTTGGTTAAAACCAATAGGCTCTGGGGCAAGCGCCATTCTTTTTTGAATAATAATACAACCCGCAGAAAAGATTAGTACTGAAAGCGCGCATAATATGATGTAGTTAGTCAATCCTAAAAGGTTTAAGAAACTCTGGTGGTTATTTGGTAAAAATAAAAATATGGATGCAGTACTATTGATCGTAGCATGAATGATCATTCCTGGAATAACTGATTGCGTTTTGTAATAAATCCAACCCAAAAATAACCCTCCAAAAAATGCCGGGACAGCTTGCCAGGGATTCATATGTATGGCGGCAAAAAATATTGCTGATATTAGGATTGCCTTATAGTCAGGATAGTTTTTCAATAGCCCTCTTAAAACTATACCACGGCACAAGATTTCTTCCAGAACCGGGGCTGCAATTACCATAGTAATAATAGAGAAAATATCTTTAGAGAATGCTTTTTCGAAGAACTTTTGTACGGATACAGGCATTGGTATTAGGGAGGCAACCCGTTCAAGAAAGACAACTAAAGCAATTGTGCTGATAACAATGACCGGGATCAACCATATTGGTATTTTATTGAAGCTAATGCCAAAGTAAACGCCTTCCTGTTTTTTGCTTTTTTTGATCGCATACCTAATTGTAACTAACATTGTAATAACATACATCAGAAAACTTAGGAACGATCTTAATAATGGTAATTTAAGATTGTATGTATCTAAAACAACAAGCAAAATACCCGCAGCTATCCCGAAAATGATCATGTAGAAAAGAATTACAAAAAATAGCCTAATGACAGACTTTACATTAGGGTAAGCGGGTTTTATATGAGCGTCAAAGTTATTTGAATTAATATCCAGAGTATTTTCAGAAAGGTTCAAGTTCATAAACCAATAATACAAACAAAATCAACAATTTTGAATAGAAATTTTGCACCTACGATCTGGAGATTTTGGATAGTTGCAGGCGAAGTAGAAATATAATCTAAGCAACACTAACCTTTTTCCTGTAAAGGAAAGCAGTCATCAGGTCCAGTAGTTCGTTCATATCAAATGGTTTCATTACCCAGGCATCAGCGCCGCATTCTTTGGCAATTTCGCGCAGGTTCATTGCTGCGGATACCAGGATTACAGGTATGTCCCTGGTGGATTCTTTGGACTTTAATGTTTTGCACAGATCGCCGCCACGTTCGGTACCCAGCCAGTGATCTGATACAATAATATCCGGTGATAGCCTTTTAATATCCGGGATA
>DATHLW010000409.1:0-4906 GCA_035487675.1 Mucilaginibacter sp.
TACGTATAACTCTTTAATTCGCGGCTACATTAGCCATTTTTTCTGTTGATTTTTTTTTATTTTCCTTTGATGCCTTCCCATCCGGTGTTTCAAAGGCTTTTGCAATAATATGCTGCTGCTGGGCAATATGCTGTTTGGCAAAACCTGTAGCAGTACTGCTTCCCTCATTACGCGAGATCACATCCAATTGCAGTTCGCTCTTACGGAACTTGCGGCACATGTAAGGCCATGCCCCCATGTTCTCAGGCTCTTCCTGCGTCCAGATAAATTCAGTCGCTTTGGTGTATTTGGCCTTTATCTTGAGCATATGCAGTTCGGGTGTCGGATACAATTGCTCTATACGAACAATGGCTACGTCCTTGCGCTGATCGGCTTGCTGTTTTTCCAACAATTCGTAATAGATCTTACCAGAACAGAACAACACGCGTTTTACTTTTTTAGCATCCGCATAGTTGTCATCGATCACTTTCTGGAATTTGCCCTCAGTAAAGTCTTCCAATGGCGATACGCATTTAGGCGCACGCAGCAAGCTCTTAGGCGTAAAAATGATCAATGGTTTACGGAAATCGCGGTGTAACTGCCTGCGCAGAATATGGAAGAGGTTTGCCGGGGTAGTACAGTTGGCTAACTGGATGTTATCATCGGCACAAAGCTCCATAAAGCGCTCAATACGTGCCGATGAGTGCTCAGGCCCCTGGCCTTCGTAACCATGAGGAAGTAACATTACCAAACCATTACCACGCTGCCATTTAGTTTCTGCACTGGCGATGTATTGGTCTACAATGATTTGTGCACCATTGAAGAAGTCGCCGAATTGCGCTTCCCAAATAGTCAATGCATTAGGGTTTGCCAGCGCATAACCATATTCAAAACCTAAAACGCCGTATTCTGATAATAAGGAATTATATATGCTGAATTTTGCTTCCGTATCTAAAGTATCAAGCGGGGTGTATTCGTCTTCTGAATCAACCAATGTTAAAACAGCATGACGATGCGAGAAAGTTCCGCGCTTTACATCCTCACCGCTTAACCTTACCGGGTGGCCTTCTTCCAACAAAGTACCATAAGCCAGCAACTCACCCATCGCCCAATCAAATACATGGGTACTGTTTACCATCTTGCCGCGCTCTTCAAACAGTTTCTCTATTTTTTTGAAGAACTCTTTTCCTTTCGGAAGTTCGGTTATTTTTTTACCGATACTCAGCAATTCTTCTTTTGAAACAGAGGTGTTTACCGGTGCTGAAAAATCTGTGTCAGTAGCCAAATGCAATCCTTCCCATGCCCCCGCGAACATTGGTATGGTATCGGTAAACCTGTCCTCGGCTTTTGATTCTTCCAGCCTTTTCTGTAACACATCACGGAAGCTTTTCTCCATTGCTGCCCCCTGTTTGGCGTCAATAGTTCCATGGGTCAGCAGTTGCTGATAGTAAATATCACGCGGATTTGGATGCGCTTCTATCGCTTTATATAATAATGGCTGGGTGAACTTAGGCTCATCCGACTCATTATGCCCATAACGACGATAACATAAAATATCGATAAATACATCATCGTGGAATGTCTGTCTGAACTCCATTGCGAGGTTGATCACATAAACCAAAGCTTCCACATCGTCGCCATTCACATGGAATACAGGAGACAATACTGTTTTAGCTATATCCGTGCAATAAGTACTGGAACGTGCATCCTTAAAGTTGGTGGTAAAACCAATCTGGTTATTGATCACTAAATGGATAGTGCCGCCCGTACGGTAGCCTTCCAACTTTTCCATTTGCAGCACCTCGTAAACAATACCCTGGCCTGCCACTGAGGCATCGCCGTGTATTAATATCGGTGCTATTTTGGTATGATCATTATCATATTTGAATTCTATTTTTGAACGTGTAAGGCCTTCCACAACCGGGTCAACCGCTTCTAAGTGCGATGGGTTAGGGCAAAGGCTCAAATGCACATTTTTACCGCTGCTGGTTAATACGTCTGTCGAAAATCCAAGGTGATATTTTACGTCGCCGCCAAAACCTGCTTCCTCGTCATAGTTTTTACCTTCAAATTCAGAGAATATCTCTTTGTAGGTTTTTTCCATGATGTTTGCAAGCACATTCAAACGACCGCGATGCGCCATGCCGATCACAAACTCCTGAATGCCCAAATCGGCTCCCTTTTGGATAATCGAATCCATGGCCGGGATCAAAGCCTCGGCTCCTTCTAACGAAAAACGTTTCTGACCAAGGAATTTTGTACCCAGGAAGCTTTCAAAAATAACGGCCTGGTTTAGCTTATCAAGCATTTTAAGCTTTTCTTCCCTGTTAAAGGAAGGCGTATTACGCTTGCTTTCCATGCGGTCCTCAAACCATTTTATTTTTATGGGGTTGCGGATGTATTTATATTCGGCACCTATCGACTGGCAATAGGTTTGTTCCAGCATGTCCCGGATATCACTCAATTTTGCCGGGCCTAAACCAATTTCAACACCAGCATTAAAAACAGTGCCCAGATCAGCATCACTTAAACCAAACGTTTCCAGTTCCTTTCCCGGAAAATATTTGCGGCGTTCGCGAACGGGGTTTGTTTTAGTGAACAAGTGCCCGCGTGTACGGTAACCGTTGATCATGTTCAGCACATTGATCTCTTTTAAAAAATGCTCCGGAGTTTCCTCTCCTAAAGTTGCCTGAGCAGGTGTTTCCCGACCAAAATCAAACCCTTCGAAAAATTTTTGCCAACCAAATTCTATTGATTCCGGGTCTTGTTTATAAGCTTCGTAGAGGGAACTAATGTAGGCAGCGTTGCCGCTGTTAATATAATTTAGGCGATCCATTTGAATACCAATCTTAAAGATGGTACAAATCTAAGCATATCGGTTTAGAAACTTGGAAATTTATTTGTAAAACTTAACTATTAGTATGGATAAATAGTAAATTTTGCCCGAAAAGCTAATTCATTGCATTAAAACAAACTTCATAATATACCAATCGGTATAAATAACGATGATTTTTTATTATACTATCATAAAATAGTTATATAAATTAATGATGATGAAAAATCTTACGCAGGAAATCGCGCAAGTAGGATAGCCCTTCAAGGAGTACTGCAAGCAGTCCAATAACGATAGTATATTGTTCAAAAGGGCTCATAACACATTGGTTATATACTATTAAGACGTTAAATCGATGCAAAGGTTACACAGGCTCTTCAAATATTTCAGGCAGCCAGGTGCTTATAAACTGGGTTTGTGCTTCAAGATCAGCCGTTTGCTTCGCAGAAAGGAAATAGCGACTATCTTTGGGATCATTGACCGCCCCGGCCACAAATGCCCAGTTGCCCAGGTTACTTGCCGGCGAATAATCGATCAGCTTTTCTTCAAAATAAGCCGCGCCCTTTGTCCAATCCACTTTTAGCACATTAGCCAAATATCCGGCTACAATTTGCCGGTTAGGATTGGGTATATAACCAGTGGAGTTGAGCTGGTGCATGCTTGAATCCACATAGCGCATACCGGTACTGCCTGTTTTCCATTTTTCAAAAAGCTCACCCTGATTTGGCGCCAATTCTGATACATCTCCATTAAACCTTTCATCGCTATAAAACTGCTTGCCATGTTTTTTGAACATGAACCTGAAATAATCGCGCCATAATAATTCAAGCACCAGCGGAGAGTTCGAATTATGAGTTCCTTGTGTTACCTCCCGGTAAACCCAGCGCATGGAAAGGCACCCTAATGAAATCCACGCTGAAAGCCTGGAAGGGTGCTTTATCCCTTTTGCCGGGCCGTTTTGAGCATTATTTAAAATATATTGTTCTAATTGCTGCAGACCCGTTGTTTCGCCGCCTTCATAATGGAAATCAGCGCGCTGGTCAGTAACAGGTTCGGTTAAACCAAGATCAGCAAGCACAGGAATACTTCCGGGATCCGAAATTTCCGGGATATTGATATGCTCCGGCGTTTCAATGCAAGGGCGCACCTCGCTATCTCGTTCCACTTTCTTTTTGAAAACAGAGAAGCTATCAGGAATATCTTTTATAGGAAAAGGCAGGTCTTCTTTATGATATAAGGTATGCCCGATGAAATGCTTCAGGTTGAGTTTTATTTTCCAGAGCGCAG
The DNA here is from genome assembly GCA_035487675.1 of Mucilaginibacter sp. Lineage (GTDB taxonomy): Bacteria > Bacteroidota > Bacteroidia > Sphingobacteriales > Sphingobacteriaceae > Mucilaginibacter. Next base: position 4,100 of record DATHLW010000409.1, read on the forward strand.
CTTCAACTTCCTCTGAAATATTCGTTTCCTCAAAAGCAACTTCGCGATGATGATATACTTCGCATACTTCGTTTTGCTGAGCCAATTGCGGAATGATTTCGGCAGGGTTACCAATTCTTACGATCAGCTCACCACCTAATTTCTGCAAATTAAGGCGAAGATCGGCCACCGACTCTAATAAAAACTTAGCCCTGATGTTGCCTGTTTTTAATAAGCCGGGTTCAGTGGTCTTGAAGTAAAACGGATCAAAAATGTATACGGGAAGTACCTTATCAGCTTTCCGGGTAGCCTCAAACAATATTTCGTTATCGTGAACACGCAGATCGTTCCTGAACCAAACTAATATTGTTTTTTCACTCATTATACTTATCCCTGTCGGTTAATGGGGCTAACTAACCCACAAATTTGCAATAATTTACGCTTTTTACCTAATAACCACAAATTATTTGACATGCACCAAACATTTAGGCGAGCAAAACTATCTGGTTAAAATAACCGTTAATTATAGATAATTATGACATTTTATAATACCAGATGTCCTAATTTTATGGGATAATTCACTAATAGTAAAATCATCATGGCTACTATTGAAAGCATTAAAAAAGCATACATAGATTATGTATTGACCCAGGGTGAGGAGCCTAAGTCCGTATACATTTTCGCCAAAAAAAATAAAATGACCGAGGCTGAATTTTATGCTCACTTTGGCTCATTCAAAGCTTTGGAACAAAATATATGGGCGGGTATAGCCCAGAAAACACTGGCCGAGATCAAGGGGCAGGAAGTTTGGGCGCAATATTCGGCACG
>DATHLW010000410.1:0-2853 GCA_035487675.1 Mucilaginibacter sp.
AAATGATCTTCAGGCACAACAAAACCTTGTGCCAAATTGGAGCTTTGAATCCCTTCAGAATTTCCCACCTGCTTGCATGTCTGGCAATATCGCCTCTGTTGATGATGCAATAGGATGGATAAATCCAAATAATGCTCAGGGGCCTTGTGTTTTTAATGAAATTGATACGATTCTATGCTTTACCAATACCTATCCTACTTTTGGAGTTCCCTCTAATCAATTAGGTTGGCAAAAGGCTCATACGGGCAAGGGATATGCAAATATTCAGGCCTTGGGGCTTGACCAAAGCTTTAATAACAGAAGAGAGTATGTTCAAACCAAATTAGTTGATAGTTTAAAAAAAAACAAGTCCTATTGCATGTCTTTTTTTGTCAGCTTAATGGATTCGTTTTCCAATTATTCTACTTCAAGAGTAGGGTGTTACATATCTTCAATTGCAATTAATAATTTTAGCCAACAATTAATTTCAGTTATTCCACAAATAGAAAATCCCTTTAATAATTTTATAACGAGCAAAACGAATTGGACATTAATTCAAGGAATATATTTAGCGACGGGAGGAGAAAATTATATAACTATTGGAAATTTCTATGATGATGCAAATACAGATACACTCTTTTCTCCAGGCATTGGATCACAATATAATAATCCTGGCGACCATTTAAGTGGATATTATGTGGATGATGTTAGTTTGGTTGAATATAACAAAGCTTATGTTGGGCAAGACACCACTCTTTGTTCTATTTTAAAATTTAATAGAAACTTATCTAATACCTTTGGCGCACAATATAACTGGAGCGTTTTAAACGGGGATATTAACAGTATTGATAGCATCCACTCCTATTCTCCCACTTTTAGCCCAACCGTTGCAACTACTTATATTTTACAGAAGCAGCAATGCGGCATTACCAGTTATGACACGTTAATAGTAAGAATACCCGCCATTCATCCTGCGAAAACGGGTAATGATACCACCATTTGCGAAGGAGATACGCTTATTATTAGTGCGGTTAATAATTGTTCTTGGTGTAATCACTGGTGGAATAATGGAGTTCAAACTTTGCAAATAAAAGTTGCCCCTAAAACCACCACTACCTATCAGTTTTATCAAACAGATAGTTGTGGCACAACAGATGACCCGATGATTGTAAATGTAAAATACTGCAAATTTCCAGTAGTAATCCCGCCAAATGTTTTTACACCCAACCAAGATGGAATAAATGATGTTTGGCTTCCACAAATACAAAACGAATTATCATTATCTCAATATAATTTTGCAATCTTTGATAGATGGGGTTTGAAAATTTTTGAAACAAATCAATATGGAACTGGATGGGATGGGCATACGACTTCGGGAATTGAGTGCAATGATGGAACTTATTACTATGTGCTTTCTTATTCGGACATACAAACAAATGAAAGTAGAACCATGAAGGGTTTTATTCAGTTAATTAAATAATTAATCTAACTTTTTTATGAAAAGAAATCTTATTCTGTATTTATTGCTTTTTTTTAGCCATAAATTCTTAGCCCAAATAGAAAAGGGAACCTATGTACCAAGTATAAGTCTAAATTGCAGCTACCAAACAAGTCCTGTAAAAGACAGTACCGCAAATTCAACACAAAATTATATTTGGAATGCAGGGTGTACAATCGGGTTTGGGAAATTCATTAAGGATAACCTTTCGCTTGGCGCTTCTTTTAATTATACTTATGGATATTCCAGAAAGACGTATGTGAATAATAATTCCTACCAAGCAAACACTGATAATAAAAATTATACTTACTCTGAAAATTTGAGCATTTCACTTCTGAAATACAAATTCATCGGAGAAAATTTTGCATTGCGTTTTGGGCCAACCCTATCTGCTTATTTTTCTGAGGGGAGATCGAATTCGCAATTTTATATTTTCGATGCGAGTAATGGAACATATTCTCAACAAAACCCAACTTCTTACTACAATAGTTTAATTTCTTCAGGTAGTTTAAGTGCAGGGATTCAATATTTCTTAAATAAAAATATTGCGCTTACAGGCAACATGGGCTTTTTTGCTATAAATTATACATACTCTCCGTATCAAAAAATGAAGCATCCTAATAGCGAAGCATATACTTTAAACCTTAGTTTAACGCCATCATTTAATGCTTTCAATGTTGGACTAATTTATTTTATTAGACCAAAAAAATAACCGACACTTTAAAAATATTTTACTTAGAATGAATAATAAAACACTTTTCAATTTGAAAAAAATAACATTATTGTTTTTCATTATCGGATATTCTAAGGTTTTTGCTCAAACAGACAGCCTAAGAATTAGCCCTAATCCATTTAATGCCGCTACTACTATCTATTACTACGTTGCAACTACTGATACTACAACGCTTGAGGTTTTCAATAATTTGGGAAATACGATAAAAACTTTCTATTTGGATTCTATTGTTAATGCAGGTGCGTACTCAATAAATTATAATACTTTGAGCCTTCCTAATGGAACTTATTATTTTCATTTAAAAGTTGGAACTAATAGTACTAATAAGGTTGGCGTAAAAAATTCCTCTGCGGGAATTAATCAAAGTGAAAGTAACTCGGAAGAAATAGCTTTGTATCCTAATCCAGTGAAAGATATTTTGCAGATTGATTATTTTGGAAAGAAGCAAATTTTAATAACAGATATAAACGGTAAAATAATCAAATCAATTATAACCACCGATAAAAGTATTTCTCTTTCGGATTTGAATACAGGCAGTTATTTTATGCAGATTTTTTCCGAAAATAATAAGTTATTTGGAACACAAAAATTTATTAAAGTTGCACAATAAAAAGGGAAATGTATTTTGAACATTTCCCTTTTA
>DATHLW010000411.1:0-6479 GCA_035487675.1 Mucilaginibacter sp.
AAACTTTAAGACACAGCGTAAAAACACCGATCATTGCCGTGGTAACAGCAGGGAGCGATGTGGATATCTCTGCCATCGAGCCTTATGCTGATGCGATAGTGTTCGGCTGGTATCCGGGCGAACAGGGCGGGAATGCCTTTGCCGATCTTCTATTTGGTAAAGTATCGCCATCAGGGCATTTGCCGCTGACTTTCTATAAATCGATCAAGGATGTTCCGGATTATTCAGATTATTCTATGAAAGGCCGCACGTACCGTTATTTTAATGGGCCGGTACAGTATCCGTTCGGGTTCGGATTGACCTACACTACATTTGAGTACCAAACTGAACAAACTCCTTTAAAGAAGTACTCTTCTAAGGATACCTTAAGTGTTACTGTAAAAGTCAAAAACACAGGGAAAATAGATGCTGACGAAGTGGTACAGGCCTATATCCAATATCCGCAGGTTGATCGCATGCCCATAAAGGAATTGAAAGGATTTAAACGTGTTTCAGTAACTAAGGGTGGCGAACAGTCTGTAGCCATCAAAATGCCTATAAAAGACCTGCAAAAATGGGATATGAAAACACACGGATGGAAAACCTACACAGGCAATTATAAGTTAGTATTGGGCAGCAATTCGCAGGATGATAAATTGGATTTTTCTTTCACCATAAACTAACTGTCGTTTTGTATTCGAAAGACGAAGCATCGCAACTTAAACAGGCTTTCTGGACCACCTTCGGGCAATATATTTCGCCCCAACTGTCGGCCGAAGGTTTGAGAGTGAATTGGGTAAATTACAAGACGGGCATCAAGTATTTATATTTCAGGATGGAAGCCGGAAAAAAGTCGGCATCTATAGCTATCGAGATCACTCATCCTGATCCAGGTATACAAGAATTATTCTTTGAGCAATTTAAAGAATTAAAAAATATCCTTCACTCCGCTTTGAATGAAGATTGGGAATGGCAGTTGCGCAATATCGATGAGAGCGGAAAAACCACAAGCCGCATCATAAGGCAGTTACACGGTGTAAGTATCTTCAATAAAAACGATTGGCCGGAATTGATCTCGTTTTTCAAACCAAGGATCATTGCACTTGATGAATTTTGGAGCGATGCCAAATATGCTTTTGATGCACTTAAATAACCTTCTCGATCATCCACTGATGACCAAAGGGATCTTTCACATCACCCTGGCGGTAACCATAATCATAATCCTGCATTGGAGAAAGTTCAGTAGCGCCTGCAGCTAATGCTTTTGCCATTACCGAGTCCGGATCAGGAACCATCAGGCCCATAATGGCAGTAATTCCACCGCACAGTTCGGGACTGTAATGTTTTGCGCTTGGTTTTTGCTCATGGATATGGAACATCGCCCCTCCTATTTCCAGTTCCGAGACATGGACAGTACCATCATCATTGCTCCAGCGCCTCAGCTCAACTGCATCAAAGGCCTTTCTATAGAATTCAACAGCATCTGCACCATTTTTCCCGACATAAATTTGCGGTACAAAGGTTGTTTTTGAAAACTCTTTCATAACAAACAGGATTAACTTGAATGATCATGCAATATCTTCCAACCGTCTTTGGTATAGATCATCACTAGCGAGTAACGGCCCGAACGCTCAGGTAAATTATTGCCTGACAGGGTAAATTTCCCGGTAAGGAGTGCATAGTTATCTCCCAGCATGGTTACTTTCAACTCATCATAATGCAAATTTTGTTTGGGCATTTTTCCGTTAAAGTACTTCTTTTCGTAAAGCTCCCTTATGGTACTTAACCCCGCAGGACCTGTCGGCATCATCATCGTCGAAGCATTTGTATACATCTTCATAAAACTCTCAAGGTCGCCTTTGTTCCAATCGTTTTCAGAGTTTTTCATGGCTTCGATGATCTTTGACGGTGCATCTGTCCCGCTCTGTGCCTGAGCTTGTATAGCAAACGCGGAAAAAAATAGGAAACAGGTTAAAATCAGTATAAACTTTCTGTCAAACTTCATATTCATCGATTTAAGATTGGTCAGGCCAAGTTCAGAAATAAAGATGAGTTAATCAATGCGATTTTAATTGAATCAGCTGCATGAGATTGATGCTTTAAAATGAATATACCTCATTGTAATAAAATGTGATCCAGTTACTCTAAAAAGACATGCGACAAGCCCCTGTGAACAATTTTTATTTTTTTTAAAATGTTTTTCAGGGTCAATCGTCTCTACCTTTAAAGGAGAAATAAATTGATCACCGCCGTAATGCCCGAAGAAAAAAATACCCACATCATACAAACAATAAAAGAGTATGGTAAGGGTTTGCTGGGCTTTATCCGCAGGAGGGTGAAAAGCGACGCCGACGCCGAGGACATTCTGCAGGATGTCTGGTACCAGCTCAGCGCCGTTGTTAACGCCCAACCGATCGAGCAAACTGGGGCCTGGCTCTACAAGGTGGCCACCAATAAGATCATCGACAAGAACCGTAAGAAAACTGAAGAATTATTTGACCTCAATACATCAAGCGGTGAAGATGATGACGAAGAGATAGATTTCAGGGCGATCCTGCTTACCGAGGGGACTACACCCGAAACAGAATATATCCGCAACCTTTTTTGGGAGCAGTTATTTTTTGCATTGGATGAACTGCCCGAAGAACAAAAACAGGTTTTTATTTGGCAGGAGCTTGATGATATTCCTTTTAATGAGATAGCACAACGTACCGGCGAAAATATACAAACGCTGGTATCGAGAAAGCGTTATGCGGTACTTCATCTGCGTAAACGCCTTAGACAATTGTATGAAGAAATTATAGAAAATTAAAAATTAAAGACATGGAAAATAGAAACTTTGGAGATGCGGCCTACAAACAACGGTTCAGCTTCAGGAAAAAAATGATTTTTATACCCTTTTTAGCTGTAGGGGCCTTATTCCTTATCACCTACATCGTAATGCTGTTATGGAACAATTTATTGCCGGATATACTGCACGTTAGCGCGATCACTTACTGGCAAGCAATGGGGATACTGGTACTATCTAAGATATTATTTGGATTTGGCGGTCATGGCGGTCGTGGTGGCGCCCCATGGATGCGTCACAAAATGGAACGCTTTAAAAACATGAGCCCGGAGGAACAGGAACGTTTCAGGGAAGAAATGCGGGCAAGGTGTGGCAAATGGGGCCGTCACCGTGGTGGCTTTGATTGGGACGAACCAAAAGCTACTGAAGAGGCGCCAAAAGCGACCGAATAAAATCGATACGGTATTGTCCAATTTTAGCATTCCCGATAGTTATTAGTATTGAACATTTATAAATACAGTTATGGAAGTATTAGTTTTTAAAACAAATGTGACCAGTAAGAAAAAAGTAAGCGAGATTAGCAGTTTACTAACTTCTTTTCCAGCCATTCAGCAGTGGAACTTCGACCTTGAGGATTGCGATAAAGTATTAAGGATTGAGGCTTCAGGTTTGCATCCTGGTACGGTAGAATCGCTTTTGCATACCGCCGGTTTTAATTGCCAGGAGCTGGATTATTAACGCCTTGCATTTTGCATGGTGATCATGGTCACAACCGCGCAAACCAATACAACTAAAATAATTAAAAGCCACATAATTAATTATTTATAAAACTTAAGTGAAGTAAAAGTTGAGTCTATAACTGGCTTGCTTTTTATGGATAGTAAGACGAAACTTACGAAGCCTTAAAGACTTCGTAAGTTTTTTATTGTTGATTTAGTTGAAAGCATTCTTTAATTGAATGTATTTATCAAGGTCTTTTGAGTTAAAACCTTTGGCCTTCATTTGTGATACATAATCCGGTGTTACACCCGTTGCTTTCAGGGATGTGGCTTCGTTTAATGATATATTATTAAAACCAAGATCCTTAAACCCTTTGATAAACCGGGCAGTCACACCAAGTGCTTTCAATGAGGTCAGATCATTTGGCGATATATCCTTATAGCCGATTGCCTGGAAGCTTTTTACATAATCCGATGTTATACCCAATGATTTGAAGGAAGATAGCTCATTCACAGGTATGTCCTTGAATCCAAGTGACTCAAACCCTTTTACATACTCAGCTGTAATACCTAATGATTTTAATGACATCAACTCGTTTGCTGGAATATCGCTATAACCAATATCCTTAAAACTTTTCACAAATTCCGGTGTAATGTCTAATGATTTAAACGATACCAGGTCATTCGCTGAAAGATCTTTATAACCAATTTGAGTAAACCCTTTTACATATTCGGGAGTAATATTCAACGATTTCATGCTGGTTATCTCGTTGAATGGTACATTATCATAACCGGCCTCTTTCAGCCCCTGTAAATAATTGGAATCAACATTTAATGCCTTATAGGACGATACATCTTCAGGAGATGGAAGGCTGCCTTCTCCTTCTACCTTACCCCCCTTACGCAAACCACGGATATAGGCCCCTGTAATACCTTGTGCTTTAAAGCTAATCAACTGGTTATAGCTGATCTGCGGGTAACCGGCTTTATGTATTTCCTCAATATATTTGCCATCAACGCCTAATGCCTTTGCAGACACCAGGTCATTTGCAGAAATATCGGGGTAACCGTTCTCTTTCCAATATTTAATGAAAGGTTTATCTACTTTTAATGCAGCCATGGATATCATTTCGTTTTTAGAAATGTGGCCAAAGCCATTATTCTTAAGCATTGTCACATAATCTCTGGTGATGTTAAGAATGAAAAAGGCAAACTGATCCTGGTAGTCCATATCGGTTACGCCTGCGTTGCCAACATAGGCTTCAAATTCCTTATTGGCTTCGAACTTGTAATGACCGTATCCCTGGTCGCCATCAAATTTGCCGTTAAATTTCATGGTACCTGCATCACGGATGATGGTAAAATCGCCCTTTTGATCTCTTGGGACAGATGATAGTTCGCTCAACTTAAAATTATCCGAACTGCTGTTCCAATCTTTATCATCATCATCGCTCCTGAATTCAATCCGGACTTTTTCGCCTTTTATTTTTGCAAACCATGATCCTTCTGTCCGGTCTGTCTTGCCCCAATTTACATGAGAAGACTTATTTTTAACAGCCCCTTTGGTATGAGTGGTTTTGTTTGTTTGGCTGAAAGCGGTTTGGTTAAGTGCGCAGGCCAACCCGGCCATTATGGGCACCAGGATAAAGTATTTCCACATCGTATGGATGTTGGATTTCTTAGCATTCATCATAACTATACGTTTTTTTAATAATGATTGGTTATAATTGGTAGTAACACTCAGCGCTAAATGGGGCGCCGAAACTTTTAATAAACTCATCTGGTAGCTTGATTTTTCTACTTCATTTTGGTCAAGCACGGCCTCATCGGTCAAAAATTCAAGATTATTTTCCAATTCACCGCGGTAAAGCCATGCAAATGGATTAAACCACTGGAACACCAACACCAGTTCAGCCAACAGGATATCAAAGCTATGGCCCTGTTGTATATGCACCTTTTCGTGCATTAATATCTGGTTATAGGTATCCCAATCGTACTTTTCGGGATTGATAAATATATTATTGCCGAATGAACAAGGGGCTTTATCACCCTTAACCTCGACGATACGGAACCTTCCATCCTTTATCACCGGATTGGAGTATGCCCTGATCAGCAATACGATCACCTGCAGCAATAAATTCAAACCAAAAGCCGCTACGCCTGCCCAGTATAAATAGAATAGCCATTTTATAGCGATTGGTAAAAAGGGTTTATCCTGCACGGTAGCAATTGGCTGAGTTTTTACCGACTGCTGTTTTGCAATTGTTTGCTTTTGAACTGGCTGCTGTATGGGAACAGTTATTTTCGGATACTGAACTGGTTTTATTTCAGGTTGTGTATTTACTATTGTCTCCGCGGGTACACTTCTTAATGTCCACGCTTGGGGGATAGAGATCAATGGCAACACGAACGATAAGCCGAGGCAAATCAACAGCACTACCCGGTTCAAATGGTAAAACGTTTCCCTTTGAAGGAATATCTTGTAAAATAACAGACATACTGAAATGAGCAGAGCTACGTGCAGGATATAGGGTATCATTTTTTTGTCGATTTAATGATTTCTATTATTTCGTTTAATTCTGATTCGGATATCTTTTGCTCTTTGGCAAAATAGGCCAGCATGCTTGGATAAGAATTGTTGAAATACTGGCTCACAATATCTTTCATCGCATGTTTCTGGTACTCTTCCCGCGAAATGATAGGATAGTAGCGATAGATATTCCCAAATGCTTCATGTGCCAGGAAACCTTTATCTTCCAGTATCTTTACCATGGTAGCCACTGAATTATAATGCGGTTTGGGATCAGGCAGTTCGGGGATGACCTCTTTGATAAATGCTTTCTCCAATGTCCAGAACACCTGCATGATTTGTTCTTCTCTTTTAGCCAGTTTTTGCATCTTCTTATAAATTTAAAACCAAGCTAATACTAATATATTAGTATTACAACTAATCGATTAGTATTTTTTATAATTTATTGATAATCAATTGATAA
>DATHLW010000412.1:0-3069 GCA_035487675.1 Mucilaginibacter sp.
GGCTTACGATCTGAATCATACAGACGTCCAGGCTATAGGGCGTATTAATGCATTAGCTGCAACGCTGATACAAAACTTTAACACCCGGGTTATATTGCTGACTTCAAACTCGCCAAAGGATGCTGAAGCTTTTGCAAAGAAGAATCATTTGGTGATGGAGATATTTTATGCTGACGGTGTTCCGCTAAAAACGATGGTTCGTGCCAATCCGGGTATATTTTTGATGAAGAGCGGGACGATCATTAATAAATGGCATTACCATTCCATGCCAAAATATGATGACCTGGTAAAACAATATTTTCAAAAGTAATGCTATGATCGGCTATATTCTCCGCAAGTTGGGTTATGGGGTAGCAGTGATGCTGGGGATAGTTGTAGTCGTATTTTTCCTGTTCAATGTTTTACCTGTTGATCCTGCAAGGATGACGCAGGGACAACGGGCCGACGTGCAATCGCTTCAGGCTGTCCGTAAGGAGTTTGGGTTGGACAAACCTGTTCCGGTGCAATTCGCTTATTATTTGAACGATCTTTCGCCAATTGGTATCCATGCCCGAAATGAGGAAGAACGCCAGCGCTACCATTATGTATCGCTGATACCTATTTCGAAGGAAAGAACCATCGCTCTCAAATGGCCCTACCTGCGCCGGTCGTATCAAACCCGAAAGGATGTAGCCTCATTGTTATTGGGCGTAATACCCAACACCCTGATATTGGCCACTACAGCAATGATTTTTGCCATTGTAATTGGTGTTTTTTTAGGAGTATTAAGCGCGGTTCATCAGAACACATGGATCGATAAATCGGCGGTGGCGTTTTCTACTTTGGGAATATCGGCTCCGTCTTTTTTTGCGGGGATCATTATCGCCTGGATATTTGGCTTTGTTCTCAATAAATATACCGGGTTGAATATGTCGGGCAGTTTGTATAGTTATGATCCATTCAGGGGAGAAATAATTACCTGGCGCAACCTGGTATTGCCGATGCTGACTTTAGGGCTGAGGCCTTTGGCAATTATTGTACAATTGACCCGCAGCGCCATGCTGGATGTGTTGGGACAAGATTATATCCGCACTGCCCGTGCCAAAGGACTGGGCGAGCGTACTATTATTTATCGTCATGCTTTAAAAAATGCATTGAACCCGGTGATCACCGCCATCGCCAACTGGTTTGCCTCCTTATTGGCGGGCTCATTTTTTGTGGAGTATGTGTTTGGGTATAATGGCTTGGGTAAGGCTACAGTTGATGCCCTTGAAATGTCGGATTTCCCGGTGGTGATGGGTTCTATTTTATTTATTGCTTTTATTTTTGTCGTGATCAATATTTTGGTGGACGTAGTGTATGTTTGGATCGATCCGCGTGTTAAGCTGAGTTAATTTTATGAAGATATTTTTGATCGGATTTATGGGTAGTGGTAAAACCACTTTAGGTCGAAAACTGGCAAGCCGGATGGGTTATGAGTTTATTGACCTTGATCATAAACTGGAACAGCAGGTAGAACTAAGCATAGCTGAATATTTCTCCATTTTTGGAGAAGAGGCCTTCCGTAAAAAAGAAGCAGAGGTATTAAAAGAATCAATTTATCCCGATGATGCGATCGTCTCTACAGGCGGCGGGCTGCCATGTTATTTTGATAATATGGATTGGATGAAAGCCAATGGTAAAACTGTCTATATTAAGTTATCACCAAAAACACTGGCGGATAGATTAGAAACAGGAAAAGAAGAACGCCCGCTGTTACAGGATAAGCATGGTGATGATCTGGTAGCCTTTATCGAGCAAAAGCTGGCCGAAAGGGAAGGGTTTTATGCACAAGCTAATATTATTGTGGATGGCCTGAGTTTGACTGCAGAAAGACTGGAGCAGATACTTACTGCAGGTTAACCCTTTTAGAAATCTGTAAAGCTTACATTAAGTAAACTGCATCTTCTTTACCAGCCTCGTTCAAAATAACATGTACATGTTCTTTTAGCACAGTGGAAAGAGCGATGCCGGCATAGTCGGTAGTTACCGGGAAACTTTTATGGTTGCGGTCGATTAGTACCACAGTACGTAGTTTTTTTAACGGAACATCCAGGAATACCCCGAAACCATAAGCTAAAGTTTTGCCGCTGTTCAATACATCATCCACCAGGATAACAACTTTATTGTGGCAGATTTGAATGTCGGTATCGGTTTTTGCCCTCAGGCTGCTGCTCTGTTTCTCTATCTCAATGGTAATGAGGGTACTCTTAAAAGGGGCGATCTTATCCAATATCTCTTTCAACCTTTCGGCTAAGTAATTACCACGTGGCAAAATACCGGCTATGATGATCTCTTCTTCATCAAAATTATCTTCCAGTAGCTGGTAGGCAATACGATCGATCTTTTGCTCTATCTGGTGCTGGTTTAATATGAGGATTTTCTTTTCAGACGCTTCCATTTTGTTATGTATTAAAAAGTTCCCCTCTTGGGAGGGGGCGCGTTGGGTAGTGAAGTGGAAGGGGTGGGTCTATACGCCAAGCTGAAGAACACACCCCTACCCCTCTCAAGAGGGGTACCGCACAGACCATCCGCATTTACTGTAAATATATAAGCAACTTTACAACATTCAAACTTTACAACCTTTCAACTGCTTTTTTTGTACGGATAATACACAAAATTAGCACCTTCAGGTACTACTACGAACAGGCACATATAATCATTTGCGTTTTTGTAAGTTTTGAGAAAGCGGTCTTTCAGTTCTTTCTTAATAACGCCCTTTTCGATAAATTCTTCCAAAGTAGAAGCATTGATGCTCCAGTCCATGTTCAGGTCGTCCCTGTCTAAAATCAGCTCACCTAATTTCACTAGATGCTGATAAGCAATAAAAATAGGATAAGCTGATAACCCTTCAACCATGATCTCGATTGCTACCTCGTGTATGGATTCGCTGTAAATTTTGAGGTCCCTTTCTAAACTTAACAGCGGACTCTCTTTTTTCTTTTCTTCGTTGCTATGCTCGTTGAGCAATTCTTCCGGATCCATGTTCTTATTTTTTGCGTGGCGCATGGCGCACGGTGTTAATTATTTTGATGATTATCGCCAACCGCC
>DATHLW010000413.1:0-5955 GCA_035487675.1 Mucilaginibacter sp.
ATCAACACAGCAGCATGAAAGCCTGGGTGGACTATATGCAGCATCAAAGTAAAAATGATCTTTGGAACACCGGCTTCCATTTTGGCGACTGGCTATTTTACAGCCGTGATGATGATACCGACGGCTCATCTGCCATTACCGATAAATTTTTTATCGCACAATGTTTCTACGCATACTCCACCCAATTGCTCATCAACGCAGCAACCGTACTTAATAAACAGGATGATATAACCTACTACACCGGATTGCTTAAACGTATTAAAGATGCTTTTTTTAAAGAGTATGTAACACCAAACGGAAGGCTGGTATCAGGTACGCAAACAGCCTACACGCTTGCACTCAATTTTGATATGCTGCCGGAACCATTACGTGACCAGGCTGCAACGCGATTGGTAGAAAATATCCACGCTTATGGAGATCACCTGACCACAGGATTTTTAGGCACACCGTACCTGTGCCATGTGTTGACACGCTTTGGGAAGGATAATGTAGCTTATCGCTTGTTGCTGCAGGATACTTATCCATCATGGCTATATCCTGTAAAAATGGGTGCCACCACAATCTGGGAACGCTGGGACGGAATTCGCCCGGATAAGACCTTTGAGGCTGCAAGCATGAACTCATTTAATCATTATTCATATGGCGCTATCGGCGACTGGATGTACCGGGTTATGACAGGTTTGGATACTTACACCGATGGACCGGGCTATAAGCATATCAAAATAATGCCGCATCCAGGTGGTGGCTTTACAAATGCAACCGCCAGTCTGCAAACTTATTACGGTAACGTAAGCTCGGGTTGGGAAGTGAAAGATGGCAAAACCTATTACACCATTGAAATACCGGCTAATACTAAAGCAGATATTTTTCTACCGGCCAAGCAAGCTGAAGATATTACTGAGGATGATAAGCCTTTGTCGTCAGACAAAAGCCTTACAGTGGGCCAGTACCAGGATGGTTATATCGGGATAAGTGTGGGCTCAGGGACGTATCATTTTGCAGCGATCCAGCCGTCTGCAACGCAGGCAACAACAACAAAATAGATTTCTAGACTTACGTACGAAGTTTAAAAAACTTCGTACGTCTTGTAAATGACTATTTTAATATTTTATTTATCGCATTCTGATAGTCAGGGTTGTCAGTAATCCCATTATGGCCTTGAGCATGTAATGTGATTAATGTATCAGACTTTTTTAGCAAAGCCCGTAGTTTTAAAGAAGATTGATAGTAAATCACTTCATCGGCATCTCCGTGAAAAATTACGACAGGTGTTTTGCAGTTTTGAAGGTATTTATTGGTCTCAAATTTGTATTTCAGAATAAACGTGGGAATAATGGGATAGCTATGCCTCATCATGTCTGTCAGGCTATAATACGGTGCTTGTAAAATTAATAAATGGGGGTGGTTGTTTGCTGTAACACTCGCGGCCGCACCTGTACCAATCGAGTATCCTAACACTATGATTTTATTTTCCGGGTATCTTTTCTTTACAAAATCATACGCTAATTGCACATCCTCAAAAAGCTGCTGCTGACTGGCAATATGGCCTTCGCTTTTTCCATACCCCCTGTAATCAATCATGAAAACATCATAATGAAGATTGGTGTACGTTTTAGCTACTTCGCCCCAGCTGTCTAAAGCACCGGCATTCCCATGCAAATAAAAAATTATTCCCTTTGAACTATCCACTTTAAATAGAATCCCACTTAATGTTTTATTATCCGCGGTCTTAATATTTATTTCTTCAAATTTCTGTTGAAAGGTAAATTGAAAATGAGAATCCAGATATTTGGGAAAGAATATCATCTTTTCCTGGTTAAAAAACAGGAGCAAACAAATCCCAATGTAAATTGAAAATACAATCAATAATATTTTTATAAATATTCGCATATCATGTATTAATAAGACGGCTTATTCGGCCGCACTTATAACGAAAATATCTTCGAATAAAACGGCGCCTCGCTGCCCCAATCTTTAAATGTCGCCAGCATTTTGTCTCTAAAAGCCTTCCCATCCATTGATTTACCTTTTTTGGGTGGAGCTAGTGCGGTGGGTGCAAGCGTCATATCGGTTACTTTGGTAGCAAACCAGGCAATGTTTTCATGAGGAAGGGCGACACCCAATATCATCCCCGGTAAGCCGTTAAATGACTCCGGCCCACCCGAAATAGGAATGTCAGTCGTGTAAAATGCTACCACGTAGATCGAATCCATCATAATGGCATTGGCCCTGCGGCAGTTGTAGCCTGCTATCTCGCGTGTTTCATCGGTTATTTTCCACTTGATTTTACGGGTGCTGTCTTTCACCAGGAAAAGTTCATCAAATACCTTTTTCTGAAAAATGCCTGTTTTAGTCTCCAGGTCAGTATAAATAGTGTTGTTTTGCGTAGCAAAGGGGCTGTTGGCAAAGTAACCGCCCCCGGTTACCATTTCTTCCTCTGCCGGGGTAAATAAGGTCTTACCACTAGCAAATGACAGCGTGCTTTTTGATGTTTTAAATTGTGGCTGCGACTTTTTATAAGCATCAAAAAGTGGTGTATACCAGGCTTCATTGTCCTTATTGAACAACTTAGGGATAATGGCGAACATGTTTGTTTTGCGCTCAAACTCGATAGCGCCCGATGTAGTGAAATGTGCATGCTGGGCCATTAATCTCGTGCTTAAAACCAACAGGCAAATAAAGGATATAACTATTTTCTTCATAAGATCATTTTTTAGGTGCGCCTCCGGCCATTTTAGTAAACTCATAATCAATTGTGAACATCACATATCGTTTTATTGTGGTATAGCTGTTTTGTACGATCATGTTCGAATTAGCTGTTCTGCTGAAACCTACATTCTGGTTCAGTAAATCGTTGCCCCAGATGGTAAATTTCAGGTTGTCATTCTTCAGGAAAGTTTTAATAATGAAGGCATTAATAATTGTTTTGCTGAAATCGGTATTGAATGATTGGGTTTTGGCTGTATACTCATAGTCGTTGTTTGAGCCTATCTGGAATTTGCCCGGTAAATAGATCGTGAAACCGCCATCTGCCCTGAACCCCGTTCCGTTATTGTTGGTATTAGGTTGCAGCGATGACCTGCTGATTGTATAAGTAGGTCCTCCGGAAAGGTATAATTCGATCTTTTTCTCCTTGTATTTGTTAAGGCCAATCCGTGGATTGAAAGTGTAGCTCTGCGTTCGGTTCAGTGCATCGTTTACCAGGTTGTAATAGGTATTGCCATTACCATTCATACCAATATTAATATTCACATCCAGTTTTTCTATCTTTTTACCAAAATTGCCCCAGAAATTAAAGTTCGAGGTCCGTTTTCCCGCCAGGTTGGAATATTGACTAAGGCTTCCCCCATTACGAGCATAGGTTATATCACTTACGATAGGGTTTGTGGTAAAGGAATAATTTCCGGACAAGTAGATATACTGGCTCGACACTACTTTAAATGAATTATACCATATATTGAAATTATTGGTAAACGAGGGTTTCAATCCGGGATTGCCCTCAACGATGTTCAACTGGTCATTGTTATTTTGAATAGGCTGTAACTGATCGATGGTAGGGAGTGTGGTACGTCCGCTGTAATTGATGTTTAATGATTTCTGTTGCGAAAAACGGTACTGAAAACTGGCCTGTGGCATCCAGTCGGTAAAATCCCGGTTCAGTACACTACCGGTGTGTCCATCGGTTTGTTTAAGGCTGACATCGGCTACTTTGGTTCCGAAATTAATTATTGTCTTTCCTTTTTTATAGTTGAAAACCGCACCCCCCTGGTTCGAAATACTATTTAATTTGTAATTACTGCTGAAGGTATCATTCAGCATATTGTAGCTGCCAGAGCTCGACTTGTCGAAAGTCTTTCTGTCGGCAGTGGCATTATTTATCCCTATACCATAGTTAAAGGTAATAGCCAATGTTTTTGAAAGCGGTTCAGTATAGGTCAGGTTGGTAGTCAGGGCAGAATTTTTCAGATTATTGGTTTTATATTGATCGACCTTGCTGGCACTGTCAGGCACTTTGCTTGTGGTATCTGCACCGCGTCTTAAATTGTAGAAATCAACTTCTGAATTTAAGTACCCCTGGGCCTCGCTTTGGTTATAGGCCTCCGCTATATTAAATGAGAGTGTGCGCCGTGGTTTTTTGAACTTGTGCGTATAAAATGCGCTCGCATTGAATATTTTCTGATCTACATTATTGGTAATGCTTCTGCTGCTTCTATTTACTAACGTATCATTCCGAAATTCCGATCCGGTAAATTTCTCAATGGTATTGCTATGTTTTGAAGTCCCGTCAACCGCTATTTTAAGATTCGAGCTAGTGTCCAGCTTCACATTGTAGGTCGCATCCAGCTTCTGCCGGAACATATATTTATGAAATATCTGTGTAGAGTTACTATTTATGATAGTGTCGGGCAGGTTATTTTGGGTAATATTGGTGTTGCTGCCATCAACCGTGAGCGAACCTATTTTATAATTTGTATTTAATGATTCTTTATCATCATTCCATTTGGTATCATAATGTACACCGCCGGTGCGGGCAATAGGCAGCCCTTGCCCGCTGTACTGACCGTCATAAGAATCCAGGTCGTCCCCATTGCCGCCAAAAAAGAAAATAACACCGCTATCGTCCGACTGAATCGCGTTTCCTGAACCGTATTTCTGGTTATCGTCCCATCCAAGCCCCGTTTTGCCATTATTGCCTAACGTGCCATAAACAGAGAGCTTTTGTTTTGCTTTAAATGCATTGAATAATACCTGTGCCTGGTAAATATTTTCCGTTCCGTCTCCGGCTTCAGCTTTACCAAACATCCCGTTCTTTTTATCGGCTTTTAATTTAATGTTCAGGGTTTTTTCTTTTTTCCCATCATCGATACCGGTAAATGCAGCCTGATCGCTCTTTTTATCATATAGTTGTACCTTATCAACCATATCGGCCCGGATGTTTTTGGTAACAAGCGTTGGATCATCCCCAAAAAACTCTTCTCCATCAACCAGCACTTTATTTACCGTTTGCCCCTGTGCGGTTATCTTACCATCCTTATCCACCTGTATACCGGGCAACTGTTTTAACAGGTCTTCCACCTTTGCATTGGGCTGTGTGACATAAGCGGCTGCATTAAATTCGGTTGTATCTCCTTTTATTTTGATGGCCGCTGCAGTGCCCTTAATAATTACCTCGTGCAGCAGGCGCGATTTCAACTGCAGGTGTATATTGCCGAAATCGAAACTTTGTTTAGCCGAATCAAGGCTAAACTTATCTACATAATCAGCGTAATCAGGGTAAGAAAGCAATACAATGAATTTACCCGGGTGAAGGTCGCTGATATGGAAAGAACCATCCTCTGCAGTACGTGCAAAAGTAACTAAGGTGGAGTCCTTTGCATTTAAAACAGCAACCGAAGTATTGTGCAGTTTGGCATGCTCAACGCTATCGCCAACCATACCTTTTACCGAATATTTATTTTGAGCAAATAACGAAGTTGAAAGTAACAGGAAAACAAGGTTTAGCAAAATTGTGAATCTCATAAGGCGTGATTAGGAAGCCCTAAGATATAACTAAACCATTAGGAACAAAACTGCAGGTGTGTTAATTTATGTTAATAATTGTTAAATCGGTGATAGTCATCAAATTAGTGTATCTGCGGGTACCCAAAACATTTTGCTCAAATTACCTATTAGATGTATATGGCATTAAGCACTCAGGTCACATGGCTCTTTATCCTTGCTATCCCCATAGCCTGCATTGCATGGACTGTTACACATGAAGAAGTTTTCAGGGAGCCGCGTGAATATTGCGGGAAACGCTGCTATGAGGGTAAAACAATAGCCGTACGTAAGTTTTTTTACTTATTTACCTGTGAGTATTGTTTCAGCCATTACATAACGGCAATCATGCTGATCATCACCAACTATAAACTGTTATTTGACGACTGGCGCGGCTACCTCGTAGCAGGTTTTGCC
>DATHLW010000414.1:0-3199 GCA_035487675.1 Mucilaginibacter sp.
ACCAGTTTCAAAAAGTCTTTAGACAGCATAGCAACCACATTTTCAACGGAGGCACCCAACACTTTACGGATGCCTATTTCCTTGGTCCGGCGTTCGGCAGTGTACATGGCCAGGCCAAGCAGACCTAAACAAGCAACAGCCAGTGAAAGAAATGTGAATACACTAAATACTTTACCGATGGTCTGGTCTGTCTTATAGAGTGAATTGTATTGGGCATCCAGGAAGGTATATTCAAATGGGTTGTCAGGCATAAATTCTTTCCATTTGCTTTTGATACCGGCAATTGCTTTACTATAATCGCCGGGCCTAACCCGTACAGCAATGTTGGATACTCCTATGTTGTAGGTTTTGGATGTAGTGTAAAATAGTGCAAATGGCGATATGGTATTATGTAAAGACTGCGTGTTAAAATCTTTAACAACACCTACGACTCTGAATTTAGTATCATTTCCGCCTGGATAAGTCATAAACTTACTAATAGGATTTTTCCAACCCATTTCTTTTGCTGCCGCTTCATTCAGTATTACCGAGGCCGAATCGGTGAAATTTTTAGAAAAATTCCGGCCGGTAACCATATTCATCTTCAATGTGGGTACAAACGACTCATCCACAATAAAGGAAGTCAGATCGACATGTTTGTCCGGCGAGTTTGTATTATCGGTGGTAGCTTCCGGCACATAAGAATCCGTAAAAAAGTTTTGTTGAGCAGGCACCCCAGTGCTGATACTCGCACTGGAGACTTGCGGCAATCTGAGTAGCTCTTGCCTGAAACTTTCTTCGCTTTTTCCAAGCCTGTCAGCATCGGCTATTACCAACACATTTTCCTTGTTAAAGCCAAGATCCATAGATTGGTTGAACAACAATTGCTTATAAACTATAATAGTGCAGATAATGAGCACCGTTGAAACCGTAAACTGGAAAACCACCAGCACATTGCGTGTGAGGAATCCGCTTAAAGAGCTTTTAGCATTGCCACTGCCTTTTAAAACAGTTGCAGGCTTAAACGAAGTAAGGAAAAATGCAGGATAACTGCCTGCAAGACCCGCGGTTAAAATGATTAATACCAATATACCTGCCAGGGTTGACAGGTTCAAGAAGGTAGCAAGATTCAATGATTTATCTGCCAGGTTATTGAATGCCGGTAAACTAATTGAAACAATTACCACCGCTATTATAGCAGCAAACAGGGTGTACATAAATGCTTCTGCCAGAAACTGAACCATCAATTGTTTTCGTTCCGATCCTAATACTTTACGTATCCCCACTTCCCTGGCTCTTTTTGCAGATTGAGCAGTCGCCAGGTTCATGAAGTTGACACAAGCCAGCAGCATAATAAATAAGGCAATTGCCGAAAAAACATAGACGTATTTGATATCGCCCTGTGCGATAAACCTACTACCGATATTGGCCGAATACAGGTGTACATTAGTAAGTGGTTGCAGGCTCAGATCATATTTATTGCCTTTTTTGATAAAAGCATCGAAAGGCTGACCGATTCGTTTAAATGCCGTTGTTGCCTGTACCCTGATCATTGCAGGAAACTTTGCTTCAATACGTTGAATTGCCGCCTGATCATTTGACACATTAGATTTAAGTTTTACATAAGTACCCATTTGCAGCCAAACCCAGCTCCAGTTAAAATGCTTAACCGGCGGCATACCCACATTGGATTGCAGTACATCAAACTGTAATGATGACTGAGTAGGGATATCTTTTAAAACCGCAGTAACTATAAAGGGTGCTGAATATTCGTCAAAAACAAGATTTTTCCCGATAGCCGAAGTGTTACCGAAATACTTTTTAGCCGCCCTTTCTGTTAAAACAACCGAATTAGGCTCATTAAGGCATTTAGCTCTGTCACCTTCTACTATCTGATAGCTGAAAAATTGAAGAAAGTTTGAATCGACCGATAGTATGCTTTTTTCTGTTAACGAACTCTTCTGCCCATTATTCACATAGTGAACAATCTCATCGCCAGGTTTAAAAATTCGTGTATAGCTTTCTATTTCAGGAAAACTGTTGACTAACGCCAGGCCAACCGGTGGTGGTGTATGACCAGCTGTAAATTCATCATTGCCATTCTTTTCGTGTGTATTTACCCGGTATATACTATTGGAGTCTTTAAAAAAACGATCATAGCTCAGTTCGTCTTTCACATACATGCCTATCAGCAGTACGCAGGCCAAACCAATGGCTAAACCGCCTATGTTGATAATACTGCTAACCTTATTCCGGCCAAGGTTGCGTAAGGCGATCTTGATATAATTCTTGAACATGGCATTCGTATTTGATATTATATGCTAAAACAAATACCAAAATTGCAAATAGTTAATTATCAATAAATTATATATAAAATACAGAATGTAACCGTACGCTTGTGTAACACAAGTGTACGGTTATGATACAGTGGGGTTAGTTAACTAGTGATTGGTGATTGGAGATCAGTTAATTTCAGAATTGAAACGGCTAGTCACTAGTCTCCGGTTAACTGATCACTAATCTCTGATTAACTAATCACAGATCACTCACTTCTCAGACTTTTAACCGGATTCATCAAAGCTGTTTTTATTGCCTGGTAGCTGACGGTTACAAATGCGATCAGGATAGTAGCTGTACCAGCCAGGGCAAATTCCCACCACCCAATATGTGTACGATAGGTGTAATTCTGCAGCCATTTGCTCATTAAATACCAGGTTATAGGACTGGCTATCACTAATGAAACAAGCACCAGGCCCAGGAAGTCTTTTGAAAGCATCGCGGTGATATTGGCAACACTTGCCCCTAGTACCTTGCGTATACCGATCTCTTTGATCTTTACCTGCGCGGTGTAGGTGGCCAATCCAAAAAGTCCAAGGCATGATATAAGTATTGCAATCCCTGCAAACATGCTGAAAAGCGTTCCGGAACGTTGATCGGATTTATACATTTTGTCGTATTCATCATCCAGGAAAACATAGTCGAAAGGGAATTGAGCATTATACTTTTTCCATTGGTTTCTCACAGCATTTAATGCTTGCGTGGAGTTATTCCCGGAAGTTTTTACAAACATCCGCCAGCTATTTTGAGGACGGAAAAAGAATACAAAAGGCTCAATTTTTTGCTTTAGAGATGCAAAATTAAAGTCCTTTACCACACCAATGATCGTTCCGTTCCATTCGTGCAGTTTAAAACGTTTGCCTATAGGATCTTTTATGCCGGC
>DATHLW010000415.1:0-3185 GCA_035487675.1 Mucilaginibacter sp.
CGATACCTTTTTTGGCATTTCCATCTTTTATATGCCCTTCTGCAGTAGCTTTACTCATGATAGCTGACATTTTATTGCCGGCGCTATCTTTGCCGCTTGCAATGTACCTGCCTGATTTAACATCAATAACCGGATCGATCATCGGAACATTTTTAGTTTTTGTTTTTACTGAATACGCGGTTATTCCGCTCCCTGTTGTTGCCATGATAAGTTGTTTTAATTTTTTATGTTAACCTTGTTTAAGTAGAATTGTTTACCAATAAACGTAATTTTTATTATTTGCCTCTTTTTTATTTATCCACTTTTCAGCCGTTTTCAACAAAAACACATTTTATTTCTAAGAAATTCCCTTAATGTGCCCGTTAACATGGTCGTATAAACCACTTTACAAAACTTGATTGCTGCAGTCTTTACTTATAACATTTATCGGGCAAAATTGTTATTATTGTATAGCAAACCACCAATTATGAATAAAAGAGACTCAAGTATAGCCTACCTGCTTTTAGGGATATACGCCTTAATGATCAACTGGTATTATAATCATTCCATTATTATGTTGATATTGGCCTACATCTTCTGGCCCCTGTATCTGATATATGAACTGCTTACCGGGCATCTTTCTCATGGCATGTGGAAGGAGATCCCGATGTCTTACTTTAAGTAATTATGACCTGTCTATCTAATTAAAACGGGAATAATCAAATCTCTTTATTAGATTTAAGCGTCCTCTTTCATTTAAAGAACCTAAAATGAAAAACCGCTTACTGCCATTTTTTTTGTTGATATTTTCTATCTGCAATTATCAATCCTATGCCCAAACCGAAAGTCAGTCAGTAACGCCAAGCCGCTGGAATGCCTCATGGATATCAGTCCCGGGCGGAACAGGTAGCGATTACGAGATCTGTTTGTTCAGGGAATCGATCAATATAGCTGCAAAACCTGCTACTTACCTGGTGCATGTATCAGGCGATAACCGCTATGAACTGTTTGTAAATGGGAAGCTGGTATCTATCGGCCCAGCAAGAGGTGATTTTTATTACTGGAACTACGAGACCGTCGACCTTGCACCCTATCTCACAACCGGGAAAAATGTAATAAGTGCCCTTGTATTTAACGAAGGTGCTATCAGGCCAACTGCACAAATGACTTTCCGTACTGGTTTTATTTTACAGGGACATACTTCAGCGGAAGAAGAAATTAATACAGGATCAGGATGGAAATGCTACCGGGATTCAGCTTATCGCCCATTACCCGTAATACTGATCTACAGCTATTATGCGGCAGGTCCGGGCGAGTTGGTGAACATGAAACATCAGCCCAAAAACTGGCAGCAGCCCGATTTTGATGATACCCAGTGGCAACCGGCCTCAAAAGTTTCCAATGGTACACCTAAGGGACAGTTTACTTTTATTGAAGGATGGATGCTGGTGCCATCGCCCATACCTGCCAGGGATTTGGTAATGCAGCGTCTTCAGAAAATACGCAGGGCAGATGGGGTGACACTACCTTCAACTTTTCCCGCAGAAAAGGGGCCCGTAACCATACCCGCCCATACCACAGTAACCATTCTGCTCGATCAAACCTTTCTGACCAATGCTTACCCGACCATCGT
This sequence comes from Mucilaginibacter sp., assembly GCA_035487675.1. Lineage (GTDB taxonomy): Bacteria > Bacteroidota > Bacteroidia > Sphingobacteriales > Sphingobacteriaceae > Mucilaginibacter. The sequence goes on from DATHLW010000415.1 coordinate 1,613, forward strand.
TTTCAGTAAGGGAAAAGACGCAGGCATTTCTATGAGTTATGCGGAGGGTATGTATGTCATCGAACCAAATAATAGCGACTGGCGCTCGCAGGGACGCAAAGGCAACCGTGATGAGATTGAGGGGAAACGATTTGTGGGACGAAAGGATAGTATTATAAGCGATGGGAGCGGCGGTCAGCAATTTACACCATTAAACTGGCGAACGTTTCGTTACCTGCAATTGATCGTGGAGACGAAGGATGAGCCTTTAGTGATCGATGACCTGTACAGCCTGTTTACAGGTTATCCGTTTAAATACAACGCCAAACTGGAGACAGACAATAACGACCTGAACAAAATATTGGAAATAGGCTGGCGCACAGCCCGCTTATGTGCCTGGGAAACTTACATGGATTGCCCGTACTATGAGCAGTTGCAATATGTAGGGGATACGCGTATTCAGGCTTTGGTCTCGTATTATAATAGTGGCGATGATCGCCTCGCGCGAAATGCGATCACATTGCTTGATCATTCACGTATTTCTGAGGGGATCACCCAAAGCAGGTATCCAACGGCTGTAATGCAGCAGATCCCAACCTTTTCTCTGTGGTGGATAGGTATGTTGCACGATTATTACCTGTACAGGGATGATAATGATTTTGTACGGGATAAATTACAGGGAACGCGGGACGTACTTGCATTTTTTAACCGCTACCAGATGGCTGATGGTTCCTTAAACGACCCCCCATATTGGGAGTTTACCGATTGGGCAAACGGCAAACAACTGAAAGCCGGGAAAAGTTGGAATGCCGGGGTCGCACCAATAGGGACGAATGGAAACTCTGCTGTGCTCGATATGCAATTGCTCTGGGCTTACCAATTGGCTACTGAATTAGAAAGTAAATTGGGCAGTAAGGAATATGCTTCGGTATATGAGCATCGGGCTGCACAATTGAAGCAAACCATCCGGGATAAATACTGGGTAGCAGAGAGAAGTGAGTTTGCTGACCGGCCCGAAAAAGATGCATTTTCACAACACGCCAATTCTTTGGCCATCCTGACCGGTGTTGCAACACCGGGTGAAACTCCCGGGATCGCCCATAAACTATTGACGGATAGTACAATGACGCCGGCTTCCATCTACTTTAAATATTACCTGCACCAGGCGCTCACCAAAGCTGGGTTGGGCAACGATTACATAAGCTGGCTGAGTATTTGGCGCGAAAATATCAAAATGGGGATGACCACCTGGGCCGAGATGTCGGATATCGCTTCATCACGATCTGATTGCCATGCCTGGGGATCGAGCCCTAATATTGAATTGTACCGTACAGTATTGGGTATAGAAAGTGATGCACCTGGTTTTAGAAAAGTGAAGATCGAACCGCATTTAGGTAGGATAACCCATATCGGCGGAGAGATTCCGCACCCCAAAGGCAATATCAAAGTAAAGTACGCATTTCAAAACAATCAATGGCGCGTAAATATTGCCTTGCCGGCCGGCACCCCTGGCAGGTTAATATGGAAAGGGAAAGAGTATGCCCTGAAAGCAGGAGAAAATAATTTGATACTTTAATCTGCATTTAATATGAAC
>DATHLW010000416.1:0-11216 GCA_035487675.1 Mucilaginibacter sp.
AATAAACGGAGCTAAACCTTATAGCCAGGAAATACGCCCCGAAACCGATAAAAGGTGGCAACAGTACTTTTAGCAGATTCCTCATTTGTAAAAGAGTCAAGAGTCAGGAGTCAAGAGACAAGATTAAAAAATCTTGATTTCCGGCTCCTGGCTCTAAAACGATCAATTAAACGTCCTTGCAATATCGATAAAATCGCGTGATTTTAAGGATGCGCCTCCAATCAATCCGCCATCAATATCCGGCTGACCAAACAGATCACAGGAATTTTTTGCGTTGCAGCTGCCTCCGTACAAAATGGTTGTATTATCAGCAACTTCCTGGCTGTATTTTGCGGCGATCTCCTTACGGATAAAAGCATGGATCTCCTGTGCCTGTGCTGAAGTAGCAGTCACTCCGGTCCCAATGGCCCAAACGGGTTCATAAGCTAATACCAGCTTGCTAAACTGCTCCGCATCCAGATGAAAAACACCTTCTTCCAATTGGGTTTTTATCACGTCAAAATGCTTTTCAGTTTCACGTTCCTGCAAAGTCTCACCAATGCAAAAGATCGGCTTTAGTGAGTTAGCTAAAGCAGTATTAGTTTTTTTCGCTAACAGCTCATTTGTTTCACCAAAATACTGGCGACGCTCTGAGTGGCCCAGGATCACATATTCAGCACCGGTTGAACGGATCATTTTAGCAGAAGTCTCTCCGGTATATGCACCAGATTCGGCCTGGTGGGCATTCTGAGCACCAATAGAAACCTTATTATAACCTTTGGCAAGTTGCACCAAGCTATGCAGGTGAATGAAGGGGCTGCATACTACTATCTGTTGTTTGCCGGTTACTTCGTCGTGTGCCATGTTGATGACCTCTGAAAATAAAGACAAACCTTCTTCATAGTCCATGTTCATTTTCCAGTTTCCGGCGACAATTTTTTTTCTCATGATTTATTTTTAGTTGATTGTGTTAGATTATGTTGATTGGGTTGATTGGTTGACATGACAATAACTTACTCACTTGATCAACTCAATCAACCATTCAACTACTATTAAAGCCTTCTATATTCCTCCGTTAATTCAAACACTTTTTTCAATATATCTCGTTCCACGTCGTTAAAACTTCTATGATCGCGGCGGGCAAATACCTTTTCTGTGGTTTCGAACATCTTTTTCAAGCTGTAGGTTTCATAACCGTGTGAACCACCCCATGAAAAATCAGGAACAAAGTTTCTTGGGAAACCAGCACCGAATATATTGGCGCTCACCCCTACTACTGTACCTGTATTGAACATAGTATTGATAGCACACTTGGCATGGTCGGCCATAATTAAACCACAAAACTGCAGGCCTGTTTTGCGGAAGTGTTGTGTAGCATAATCCCAAACCTTTACATCAGCATAGTTGTTCTTCAGATTCGAGTTATTGCTATCCGCACCAATATTACACCATTCACCCAAAACGGAGTTGCCCAGGTATCCTTCATGCCCTTTTGATGAATATCCCCAGATCACTGCGTTATTGATCTCACCTCCAACCCGGCAATAAGGACCAACTGTAGTTCCGCTATAAATTTTGGCACCCATTTTTACCTGGGAGTTATTACACAAAGCAAATGAACCGCGGATATGTGTGCCTTCCCAAACCTCTGTTGTAGCAGCTAAATAAATGGGACCATTGGTAGTATTAAAAGACGAACATTCAGCAACAGCCCCCTCTTCCGCAAAAAAATCATTACCGATGATGGTGTTGGTTGAGCTGATAGATGCACTATTGCGCCCTTTGGTAAGCAATCGAAAATCCTTCTTTAATTCGGTATCGTTGTTCCTGAAAATGTCCTCGGGATATTTAGGCATAACAGGTGTGCCCAGGTAATCGATAGAGCGATCAAATTGATTATTGCTGTCAAATGCTTTTGCATCGCTTTCAGAAAGCTTTACGGCAATCAGTTCACCGTTATATTTTAGAGACTGACCTAAAGATAGCTTATCAACAGCCTCCAATAGTTGCTCATCAGGACAAACAGAGCCATTAATGAATAAATTCTCGGCTTCGATATTGATCGGAAACTTGATGCTTAAATAAGCATGCGTATGGTAGGAAAAATCTTGTTTGAGATATTTGGCCCACTTCTCGGCAATGGTCAGGATACCTAAGCGCAGGTCGGCCACGGGACGGGTATATGTTAAAGGCAGTAATGTTTGATGTGCTTTACCGTCAAATAAAATAATTGCCATGGCGCAAAAATAAAAAAAGTCCCCCGATGTACCGGGAGACCTGTAAATTATTTATCAATAACCCAAAATTACTTTTTGTTGTAACGGGTACGGAATTTATCAATACGTCCTGCAGTATCTACCAGTTTCATTTTACCGGTGTAGAATGGATGCGAGGTGTGCGAAATTTCTAATTTCACCAGTGGGTATTCGTTACCATCTTCCCATTTTACGGTTTCACGGCTATCGATACATGATTTTGTGATAAAAGAGTAGTCGTTAGACATATCTTTAAAAACAACTAATCTATAATTTTTGGGATGCAGATCTTTTTTCATCGTATTTATTTCTCCTAAAAGAGGCGCAAATATATCATTAATAATCAAAACAAAAAAGCAAAAAATAAAAAAGCCTTTAAGCCCGAAAAAGCCCTCCAAAAAATAATTAAAAAAAAGTAAAAAAAAGTATAACCTTCTGTAAAACCCTTGCGTATAACTACGTGGTTAATAAATAAGAGATTAAATATTTTTAATTGGTTTGAAGAATGGTTAAAATCCCCGGTAGTGAATGGCCGGGGATTTTTATTTTATATCTACTTTGCCCAAACCTTATCCTCTACCCTGATCCGCACCGATAGCATCACCGCATTAAGCACACTAAAAGCTATTGCTGTATAGTATAAATGGAATACCAACGGGATAATAGCGATCTCGCACACCACATCCACATAATTGGGATGCTTGAACAACTTGTAAGGCCCCTTTCTAATTGCAACTACACCCGGCACACGGTATATGCGTGTATTCCAATATTTACCTAACGAAGTCAATACCCAGTATTTAAAGACCAGCAACAATATAAACAGCGATAGGGCTATATAACTTATCGGCTGCACCCCCGTCAAATAATATTCAACAATCAGCGATACGATAAACAGCGTATGCAGGGCAACAATAAAGGGATAATGTTCGCGTCCGTATTCAATGGCGCCTTGTGCAAGCAGCCATTTTTCATTCCTTTTTGAGATATACAATTCGGTGAACCGCTGAATAACCAGGAATGTTATAAAGATGATGAAATACATATTAGTCAATGGTCAATGGTCATTGGTCAATAGTCATTAGTTGATTATTGAGCCCTGTTAATTTTTCATCTTTAACAAAACCATTTCACTTGAAAAGCCAGGCCCCATGGCCATCATTAAGCCATAGCCGTCTTCAAAGCCTTCGTTCATGAATTTATCCAGGACATATAACACAGTTACGCTCGACATATTGCCATAATTATTCATTACTGTGCGTGTTTTTTGCAAAAAATCGCCTTCAACACCTAAAGCGTCCGCATAGGCATCCAATACTTTTTTACCGCCGGGGTGAAAGATAAAGTTTTTGATGTCACCCAACACAAGACCTTGTCCTGCTAAAAAATTATCAATATCCTCCCTCACATGTTCATTAATAAAGGTAGGAATATCTTTGGAGAAAAGCACCTTAAAACCAGTATCCTTAAAATCCCAGCCCATTACCTCGAGCGAGTCATAATACAGCTTACTGCTTGATGCCTGGTATCTTACTTTTTGATTTTCTGAATAATTATCTCCCTTCACAATACAAGCAGCAATACCATCCGAAAACAGGCTCGATCCTATAAAATTACTTTTGCTGTAATCATTTCGTAATAGGGTTAGTGAACATAGCTCTACCGCAACCAGTAGAACAACTGCATCTGGATTGGCTTTTGCTAATGCATTCGCTTTAGCCATACCTGAAACACCCCCTCCGCAGCCTAATCCAAAAATCGGCATACGGTTAATGTGAGGGTTCAACCGCATTTGATTGATAATTAAAGCATCCATACTAGGCGTAGCAAGCCCTGTAGTGGAAACGAATAAAATATCCGTAATATCTTGCTTATCGATATTTGCGCCTGCTATACAGTCCTCTATAGCCTTTACCGACCACATTAAAGATTTTCGCAGGTATTCATCGTTACGTTCTTCAAAAGTATTTGGGTTGGTGTAGTAACTCAACGGTTCACAAAAGTTGCGTGTTACTATCTCCGTATTGTCAAATGCTTGTATAAGGCGGTCAACCTGCGGGAAGTTTTCGGCGAACATCGCCCTCGCTTGTTCCTTGGCTTCCTGCTGTGCTATCCGGTGCGGCAGGTCAATTTTTGATACAGATGCTATAAAAGGCATATTTAATTTGAATGGTTCTATATTAATAAAATAAAAGGGGATTTAGTTTTTGTGAGGGGCATATATCTGAAATTACGTTGAATAATAAACTTTGGTTGCCGATAACAAAAAAAGGCCCTGCAATGCAGGACCCTCCGAGATTGAGATTTAGTTGATTTTTGATAGAAGATCTTTACTTATACTCTTATATAAATTTTCTTTTTGTCTAACACATAACCCACCAGCCAGCAAACCAGCATAAAACTGATAGCAAACAACAATGAGCCTACTTTCCCCGGTGCAATAGCCTGTAAGCCTGATGTCCATAATGCTGGTATACTTTTACCGCCAATCACGATCCAACCTAACATGATGAGTAATATTTCCGAAAGCACATAAATTGGCAAAGGGTTTTTACCGACCACGGTGAAAAAGCCTGCCCAATTTCCCTTATTCCAGCTTCGTATTTCCAACATATAAAGCAGAAACGAGATAATAACAAGATCAATGCCTGTGGTTATAAATACAAATGAGCTTGTCCACAATTTTTTGTTCATCGGGAATGCCGGATCCCAGCAAATGGCGATAAATATGAATAAACAGCCGGTGAGTAATAACCGGGATATTGTTTCGTAACCTTTACCTTTTTCCTGAATAAACTTTCCTGCATAATACCCGATGACCACATTCACAATCGCCGGTATTGTACTCAGGAATCCTTCGGGCTCAAACGCTTTGCCTTCACCATGATACATGTGGGCGTCGCCGAGTATCCATTTGTCTAAGTAAAACCCAGCATTGCCTGTCATGGTGAGTTGTGCGCCAGGATCACCGAAAATCAAGAGTACCACCCAATAGCCTAATAAAAGCACAGCAGATAAAATATAAACTGTACGTGTAGACAAATAATGGATCATCAGCGAAGCAAAGCAATAACATAAGGCTATGCGCTGTAATACTCCAACAATACGGGTATGTGATATGGGTGATAATGACCAATGCCCCTGATCAACCCGGAAAAACGGGAACCAGTACATCAGGTAGCCAATTAAAAATATAAGGAATGTGCGTTTAAATATTTTCAACAGAACAGCTGAGTTATCCATCTGCTGAAATTTCTCCATGGTAAAGCTCATAGCATTACCAACAGCAAAAAGGAATGAAGGAAATACAAGATCAGTTGGTGTAAAGCCATTCCATTTGGCATGGTTCAATGGCCAGAAGGCTTCTCCCCCGGGATTATTTACAATGATCATGAAACAAATAGTCATTCCACGGAATACATCCAGCGATAAAAATCTCGGTGAAGTTTCGGCCATATTTTAGATTGGTTTAATTGGACAGCCCAATGTAATAATAACAATCTAAATTTGAAAGAGAATGTTAATTAGTTTATAAAACTTTTTAAAATAAATTTGAAAGTAGTTTACTCTAAATCAGAGAGGTGTTTATAACAAGCTAATAGAGACTCTGCTTATGCATTGTAAGCAAAAAGTTTAATCCAAATATCCGGCAAGTTCGGGTTCGTTATATTCCCTGATGAATTCTACGATCTGGTGTACATTTTCGTCAGTAAGAGCAGTGTTCCCATTCCACTCCCATTCAAATGATCCATCATCAAACCGTATCTCGCCAATATCAGCGTTTCCATCACTTAAAATATAGCGCCCTGTAGCAAACAAATCGCCTCCGGCAATTTCTTCATAAATGGGCTCAATGGTAATTAAGCATTCTCCATTACTTGTATACAGTTGATATTTTACAGGATTAACCATAACTTATATTTTCTTATTTAAGACGCAATAAATTTCCTTTTGTTTCACAAAGCCCAATTTTTTATCGCCCACTAATATGCACACGAGGGCGGCAATTAAGGTTTTAGTAATCAAATAGATAAACTAAAATATTAGTGAAGGCTTAAGCATTATAAACCAACTTTTTAAGATACTTTTACCGGCAGGCAGGGGCAGATAAAGCGCAATCCTTGTTTCTCTTCACAGTTAACATGTATCTAAACATAATGATTTAATTACACATTTCCAAGCATTTTTGTCAGAATTTATCAAGAAAAATTACATACAATTAGAGCTTCAAAAAACTGACGTTCAACAGGTTGGGCATCCGCCTGGTGCACCTGTTCCCATGTTAAAAAAAACCTTGTTCAAGAGTTATCAACAGTGTAAAAAAATCCCCAATCTTTACTTTAAATAACAGCACCATAGCACCTTAATAACAGAACTTTATGCCATAGCAACATTCATTGTAGCAATTACACCTTATTTATAAATAGAACTTTAAAATGGTACATTTTTTGACAAGTGTTAGCAATACATATAATACTTAAATGCTGTCGTCCAACTTTTATTTAGTACAAACCGAAAATGGTGATGTGATCAGGGATGTAAAATCCATGTTAACCATTAGCGTCCACCACTTAAATAGCGAGCCATTCCAACCCAACCCAACCGAACTGCAATTTTATAGCCGCTACCCGGGTGACCTATTAGCATTTGAAACAGTGAATATTAAGGATTATTTGAGGCCAATAGTTGCTTCGGCGCTATTGTGGTATGCACAATATATCGGCTATCCTGAAATGAACATCAGCAGCGAAGACCCTCGTCCTTCTCTAAAAGCCGGATGATCAGAGCATCAGCAAGTATTTCTCAAATTGGGGAATAAAATCATCAAACAATTCGCAGCCGCTTGCTTTTTCGTACTCGCTCTTTGTGAAAGTATAAATAATATAACCATTTTTTACACATTCCATTTGGTACTCCCAATCGTCAATTCTCCAGGCGATAGCAAGACTGCCCGACCTTGTTGGTTTAAAGCTCAGATCATGCTCTAAGTTGATGTCTTCGATATAATTAAGCACTTTTTCGGCATTATCACGGGCAATATCACTAGGCTTGGGGTTATACGGATTGCTCATGCTCAATACCGATATTATCTGTGGGTGCATCTGCTGTTAATTAATTAGTTTATCCACATTTTATACGCAAGCTTGTTAAATAGGTTATCAAATTTTACTGGTATACAGTTTGCATATAAGTTAATAAGGTCTTTAACATTAGCCTGATTGATACAACAACTAAAACCTATTAAAAAATATCGCCATGTGTAAACTCGTATTAATTGATGATAATCCTATAGATCATTATATCATGCGAACCATGCTTTATAATAACGAAGCATGCAAACAAGCCACTTACACTTTTGACGGCAGTATGATATTGGAGTATATAGAAGAGAATAAGTCAGCTGCCGAGAAGTTACCGGATGTAATATTTCTTGACCTGACGATGCCTGACTTTAGCGGATGGGAATTCCTGGATAGATTTGAGAAACTGAAGAACAGTTTTCATAAAAACATTGAAGTATATGTGATGACCTCATCGGTTAGAGAGTCTGATAAAGAACGTTCAAGCAAATACAAGTGTGTTAACTCATTTATCAGCAAACCGCTATCGAAACAAACTCTTAATTACATCTGTGAACACAGCGTTTCTTAACGTGAATCAGTTTTGATTTTTCATTTCATAGTTTTTTTATTGATTTATTAACCAAAAGCGCCGGGCACAAAGCCCGGCTTTTTTGATTAATGCCGAACTACTTTTCTAAATCAAATTCCATCTAATCGAGGGTTATTTAAAAGCCGATTGGATATCAGCTAAAGAAACACCTAATATTTTAGAAGCAATACTATTCAGGCCTGCCTTATCACCTGTAAAATGAAAAATAAAATGCTGATGCGTGAGTTTTTCATCCGGCATTAAAAAGGCGCCCGGCGATACGCTCTCTATTTCATAAAAAGGCCCCAGCTGGCTCCCCTTCGCCAATGGGCCATCGTTATAAGCATTCACCGCATCCCCTATCAATGGATCTTTATCAGTCTTCCATTCCTGGTTTAGGTACGTGGCTTTCCTATCTACATCAAATAATATAATGCTGAGCACATTATTAGCGGCATCATAACTTCCTGCAACAGATAATGTACGTGCTGCCGCCATGCCCAGCTTTCCCCTGGATTTGCCGTCAGCTTTAAAAAATAGGTGGCCTTTTTTTGTGATTACCCTATTTGCAGGGATTTGTCCGAAATAATCGGTTGTTGCCACTTTTCCGGCTGCTTTTTCATTATAAGGGATAACGATGGTTGACTGCGGAGATGGAGTGAACATATCCAAATTCCACAAACACGGTGCACCGGTTTGCTTTGTCCACTCATCCTTTCCTGTATTGGTGATGCTATTGTCCGTTTCAATGCCTACTACCTTAACGGCGCTATCAAGATGCATTTTTAATACCTTTTCAATATCCGTTCGTTCGAGCAAGCTAATCCTGCGCTCTACTTTCAGGTCGAGCCGGGTACCTTTATAATTTACCAGGCTCATATCCTTGGTCAGCGTTACCTTGTGGTCATTACTACCAGTTACCTTCCAGCTTGCGTGGTCAAACGGAGCAGGTGTAACCCAATTGGCAAATTCCATTTTAGCACCCTTTTTGAAGAATAGCGCAAATTTTCCCCCTTCGGGACCCAGCCAAAGCCTATCCTCGCCCCCATAGGCATTCATATGCGGATCAACAGGCGCATCAAAAGCTTTATAATTTATCCAGCCAAAACTTTTCCCGGTATCACCTTCTGCAGTTGAAGTAAATATCTTCCCCTGGTATCTCGGCGAAACAATTACTTCTGATACCCCATCACTATCTCTAAGCAGCACGAGGCTGTCCTTCTTTCGCAGGAAATCAACATCGTAACCAAATGTTCCCTGTTTCGGTGCTACAGCATCGTTAAAACTGTTACTTTTTGTACCATGGCATGAGCACAACAGCCCAGCACCGGCAATTAGCGTAAGAATGGGGCTTAGTTTCATATCTTTCTAATTTACTTCTAACTGATCTTTAGCGGGCAATTTTGGGAAAGGGTTATGCGGCTCGGTCTGGTACCAAAATACGGTCGAGGCGATATCATCCTGTAATGGCATATAACGGCCGTCCTGGTGCCAGCCCAAATCCTGTATAGTTACTTTCAGGTCTTTATCGAAACGGATCGGGTCCATGATATGCCAGCGGTATAAGCCAAAACGTTGCGCAATATCGTAATGGCCATCGCCCCGGATAACCTGCGGCAAACCTGTATAAGGCCCGCTGAACTCAGTATAGTTACTGATTTCAACACCTGCCTTGTTCTTCTTTTGTGTATCAAAATCATAAGCACCACAGAAATAATCTTCTGTACCGGTTCCATTAATAGTCGGGAACTCGGTATCGCCATCCATAAAGAATTTGATCTCACCTTCGCCCCACCAGCCATTTTTGTTAGAACCATAAGCTAAATAAGTGCCCACATACTGCCCTTTGCCCTTGATACTATCCACGAGCACATAATCCTTTTTGAACGGCAATGGATTTACCCTGCGAAACTGGGCATGTAAGTAACCTGCATCTTTAGGCACTTCAGTTAGAGTATAATCCACCTGGTAATAAAGTACCATATCTTCGTTGTTGATATTTTCCATCGTGATCCGGCATTTTTTGCGGAAAGGCATTGGCCAATAGCAATTTAACCCGCTGCCCGGATTGGCCACAACCGCCAATGAGGTTACAGGAGCAAATTTACCCCACCCCAAACAAAAAAAGTCGCCTACGGGCACTTCAATGGATGGTGTGGTTTCATCGTCCCAGTAAAAGCGGAGTATAGAATAGCGCCAGTTGCCGGTTGGTGTCATCCAGATATGCTGGAGTGCGCCAGGACCATCTATTTCGGCGATAGTATAAATTGTATGTTTTTTGATCACAACACTTGGGCTCACTTTCCACTTCTGCCCCAACTCACGTGATGGCCCCGCTCCTGTACCAGTTGTAGCCATACCCCCTTTTCCTTTTTCTCCGTTAAAATTTTCTGGGCTGATAGAGCGTGTCTTCGCATCTGATGTACGGTAAAGGTTGCTTAGGTTGACATCAAGGCCATTAAATTTTTGCTGTGCCTTAGCTGAAAACACGATCAACCCAAATATTAAAAAACCAAGTAGCTGTTTTTTCATTGCGATAAAGGATTTATAGTGGTTTAAAACTTATAGTATTTACAAGGGTACCAATATGATCAATACTGATGGATACCACATCATTTTCCTGTAATGTAAAATCATTTGGCGGTACCAGGCAGGTACCGGTCATCAGAAAGCTCCCATCCGGAAAATCGCATTCGCGATACAAATAACCGGCAAGCTCCGGGAATGTCCTTTTCATCCTGCTGATGCTGGTCTCATCGTGGTAAACTTCTTCGCCATTGCGGCTAATGCTCATTTTGATAGCTGTATCTAAAGATACAGGCTCCTTTGAGACATATAAACACGGCCCCAAAGCGGCACTTCGCTCAAATATTTTTGCCTGCGGCAGGTACAATGCGTTTTCACCCTCAATACTGCGCGAACTCATATCGTTCCCTATGGTATATCCCTGGATATTGCCTTTTGAATTGATGAACAAGGTCATTTCTGGCTCCGGTACGTTCCATGATGAATCGCGCCGGATATAAACCTGCTGATTATGCCCGGCAACACGGTGCGGCATCGACTTAAAAAAAAGCTCCGGCCTTTCGGCAGCATACACCTTATCGTACAGGTCAGCGGCTCCTGAATCAGCTGACTCTTCCATGCGAGCTTCACGGCTTCTCATGTAAGTTACGCCTGCTGCCCATACTTCCTGCTTGCCTATAGGCGGCAGCAAACTCTCATTAATATGAGCGGCAGCCATCGTTTCGGTAAGTATGGGCAACTCTGAAATTAACTCTGCCAAATAAGCATACAGGCCTTCGCGATTGATGAGTGTATCCCAATCAT